>JAGCRW010000029.1 GCA_017964485.1 Muribaculaceae bacterium
AAGGTATACCTTTGCAACCTGTCAGGGGCTTCCTTCCGGCCTGCGGCCTTCAGACAACCCCTGACAGGAATAAAAACGAAATAGTCAACTCCCTTTAGGGATAAGTTTAATCGAGTCGACTTTTAAAAGGTGAAAAACTGATAAAAACAGTCAACCAAAATCAGGCAATCACAAAACTGTCCCAAGTGTCCCAAACGACCCAAGTGTCTCAAATGATTCAATTTTCTCAAGTGACTCAAGC
The DNA here is from genome assembly GCA_017964485.1 of Muribaculaceae bacterium. Taxonomy (GTDB): domain Bacteria; phylum Bacteroidota; class Bacteroidia; order Bacteroidales; family Muribaculaceae; genus Sodaliphilus. Next base: position 242 of record JAGCRW010000029.1, read on the forward strand.
GCCCCCGGTGTCTAATGAAATTGTTTTTAATCGTACTTAATCGTTTGAAAATTTTTTTCATTTTTGTCCCACGAGGTTCTGATGGAGCATTTTTATGTTGTAAAGCTTTTGCATAGTGCAATTTGCATTGATGTTGAAAAAAACTGACAACTGATAACTGATAACTGAAAACTTTTTACTACCTTTGCGGCTTGATTTAGAACGTGCTTTTGTATGGCACAAGTATTAACGCAAACATTTACAATAATTTATGATTAACATTAAATTTCCTGACGGAAGTGTAAGAGAGTATGAGAGTGGGGTAACTCCACTGCAAGTTGCTGAGAGCATTAGCTCTGGGCTGGCACGTAACGTGTTGGCTGCCAGCGTAAACGATGTTGAATGGGACATATCTCGACCAATTTGTAACGACGGTGAGATAAAACTCTTCAAGTGGGACGACCCCGAGGGCAAGCACGCCTTCTGGCACACTTCGGCACACTTGCTTGCCGAGGCTTTGCAAGAACTTTATCCTGGTGTTCAATTTGGTATTGGTCCAGCTATCGAGAATGGTTTCTACTACGACATCGATCCAGGTGACAACGAAATCACTCAGGCCGATTTCCCAAAAATCGAGAAGAAAATGGCCGAGCTGGTGGCTAAGAAAGAAGAGGTGGTTCGCGCCGACATCACGAAGGCCGACGCCCTTAAATTCTTTGGCGATACTGGCCAAACCTACAAAATAGAGCTTATCAACGACCTGCAAGACGGTACTATCAGCACCTACACTCAAGGTGCGTTCACCGACCTTTGCCGTGGTCCTCACATCCCCAACACCGCCCCTATCAAGGCAGTGAAGGTCCTCTCACTTGCTGGCGCTTACTGGCGTGGCGACGAGACCCGCAAGCAGATGCTTCGCGTGTACGGCATCTCGTTCCCCAAAAAATCGATGCTCGACGAATATCTGGTTTTCCTTGAGGAGGCCAAGAAGCGTGACCACCGCAAGATTGGTAAGGAGATGGAGCTCTTCGCATTCTCACAGCGAGTTGGTCAGGGCTTGCCACTGTGGCTACCTAAGGGTGCCGCTCTGCGCAACCGCTTGCAAGACTATCTCGCCAAGATTCAAAAGAAATATGGCTACGAGCAGGTTATCACTCCACACATAGGCAACAAGAACCTGTATGTGACCAGCGGTCACTACGCAAAATATGGAAAGGACTCGTTCCAACCCATCCACACTCCTGAGGAAGGCGAGGAATATATGCTCAAACCTATGAACTGTCCTCACCACTGCGAGATTTACCGCACCTCGCCACGCAGTTACAAAGACCTGCCACTGCGTTTTGCCGAGTTCGGTACCGTATATCGCTATGAGCAAAGTGGCGAGCTTCACGGATTGACCCGCGTGCGCTCGTTCACACAAGACGACGCCCACCTGTTCTGTACTCCCGAGCAGCTCAAGCAGGAGTTCCTGAGCGTGATGGACATCATCAACCACATCTTGGGTGTGTTTGGTTTTGAATATGAGGCACAAATTTCGCTTCGCGATCCCAATAACAAGGAGAAATATGTGGGCAGCGACGAGAACTGGGAGCGTGCCGAGCGCGCCATCGTCGAAGCTTGCGAGGAAAAAGGTCTTCCCGCAAAGCAGGTTGAAGGCGAGGCTGCATTCTATGGCCCAAAACTTGACTTCATGGTTAAGGACGCTCTGGGTCGCCGTTGGCAGTTGGGCACCATCCAGGTTGACTACAACCTGCCTGAGCGCTTTGAGCTGGAATACACCGGTAGCGACAACGCCAAGCACCGCCCAATCATGATTCACCGCGCGCCATTTGGCTCGCTCGAGCGTTTCGTGGCTGTGCTGCTTGAGCACACTGTGGGCAAGCTGCCATTGTGGCTGGCTCCTGAACAGGTAGTGGTACTGCCCATCAGCGAAAAGTACAACGAATATGCAAAACACGTTGCACAGGTCCTCAACGACGCCGAAGTGCGTACGATCATTGATGACCGAAACGAGAAAATCGGCAAGAAAATTCGCGACAATGAGCTCAAAAGAATACCATATTTGCTCATTGTATGTGAAAAAGAAGCTGCAAATGAAGAAGTTTCGGTAAGAAAACAGGGCGGAATTGATAAAGGTTCAGAAAAAATTACTACCTTTGCAGCCGAAATCACTCAAGAAGTGAACGAAATGATAAACTTATAACATTACTGAATGCAGAAAAAACCTTTTTGGAGTGGCCCTAAAAAGCCAATGAACGGTGGCCCTAACAAGGGGAAAAACCGTAATCAGCGAGGTGGCAAGCAGCACAAAGAAGAGCTCGCCATCAACGACGAAATCCGTGCTCCCGAAGTGCGACTTGTGGGTGACAATGTGGAAGAGGGCATCTACCCTATCCTCAAAGCGCTCAAGATTGCTGAGGAACAGGAACTGGACCTCATCGAGATTGCACCAATGGCACAGCCTCCTGTGTGCAAGATTATGGACTATCAGAAGTATCAGTTCCAGCAGCGCAAGAAGCTCAAGGAGCAAAAGGCCAAGGCCACTAAGGTTGTTGTCAAGGAGATAAGATTCGGACCACAAACCGATGAGCATGACTACAACTTCAAGCTCAAGCACGCCATCGGTTTCTTGAAGGAAGGCGCTAAAGTAAAGAGCTATGTGTTCTTCAAAGGACGCTCAATCCTCTTCAAGGAGCAAGGCGAAGTGCTGCTTCTCAGATTTGCCAACGACCTCGAGGACTATGCAAAGGTTGATCAGATGCCGGTGCTCGAAGGCAAGCGCATGACTATCATGCTCTCGCCAAAGAAGCAAACCTCGAAGAAGAAGGATGCCGACAAGCCCAAGGACGATTCTCCAAAGGCAGCACCTGCCCCCGAGGCGCCCGAAGCACCAGCTCAAGATTGACGGTTCTGCATCATGGCTAAGCTCCCACACAGCGCTTAGCCTTTGAAACGAAAAAATGGGGCATTAGGCTTGGTAAGTGCCTAGTCCCTTGATTAATAACAATTTTTTAAAAACAAATTCAAAAATGCCAAAAGTTAAGACTAATTCCGGTGCCAAAAAAAGGTTTACCTTTACCGGAACAGGGAAGATTAAAAGAAAGCATGCTTACAAGAGTCACATCTTGACAAAGAAGACTAAGAAGCAGAAGAGAAACCTCACTAAGGTGAGCATCGTTGACAAAGCTAACCTCAACTCCATCCGCGAGTTGCTCGTTAAGAAATAATCAAGCGACATCAACCAAGTAAAGTTTCTAAACACTTTTAATCAACAAGAGATTTTTATCATTTTTATTAACCGAATGCTTAGCACAAAAGAGCAGTAATTGCTGCCGCTAACGTTCACAATTCATTTAAAAAAATGCCAAGATCAGTAAATCACGTTGCTTCAAGAGCAAAACGTAAAAAGATTCTTAAACTTACAAGAGGTTATTTCGGCGCACGCAAGAACGTCTGGACCGTTGCCAAGAACACTTGGGAGAAGGGTTTGACCTACGCTTATCGCGACCGCAAGAACAAGAAACGTAACTTCCGCGCTCTGTGGATTCAGCGTATCAACGCTGCCGCACGCTTGGAGGACCTTTCTTACTCTAAGTTGATGGGCTTGATTCACAAGTCGGGTATCGAGATCAACCGCAAGGTGCTCGCCGACCTGGCCATGAACAACCCAGAGGCTTTCAAGGCTATCGTCGAGAAGGCCAAGAACGCTCAGTAATCAAAGGATTATCATAACGAGCAACAACCGCGAGTAAACTTACCTCAAAAAGATGGACTTCCTCTCTCTCACGAGATGAAGTTCATTTTTTTTGCCTTTTTGAGGCATTTTGTGAGAAAAAATGCCAGAAAATTTGGAAATTTCTTTTTTTGATAGTAATTTTGCGATAATAAAATAGGTCATTGACTTAATGCCGCATCAAAGCTGATTGGGATACTCTTCAAATTTTTCATGAAATGCCGAGAAAAGTATTCTTGTCAATGGCGGGCCTCAACCTTAACCGGTGTCTTCGCGACCAGAGGATTACAAAGACTTGGATACCCTCAAATCCTGTTTTTATCGGAGTTTCATCACATCCCTTTGATGTGGCTTTATCATAAAAGGATGCTACCCAGCAATATTGCTTAGGTAGCATCCTTTCTTTATTATTGTAACAGCGCTTTATCTACTTGAGCCTGATGTTGTAGCCTAAAGTTACCATTATCGACATTGACGATGAACCCTGGAAAGGGTCGGTCTTGTGGTTGCGGAACACGTCGTTTAGACCATAATAGAAGCGGCCCTCAAGGTTGATGGCATGCTTGGGAGCAATGTTGACTTCTATGCCCAAGCCTGCCGATATGCCATAGTCGAAGCGGCGATGCACTGGCTCGACATACTGCTCCAACTGGCGATAAGAATTAGCAAGTTCCTCAATCGAAGCAGCATTCTCGTAGTCGAAGTTACTCGAAGTCTTCTCCCCTATCATTATGCCAATCTCAGGACCAGCATTGAAGAAGAACCGCGCCTTATCGCTGCCAAAGAAGATGTGCGTGAGTAACGGAACCTGAATATAGGTAAACTGTCGGCTGAAACTATAACCCTCGAGCGGCTTGAAGTCCTCTTTCCAGCCTCGCTGCTCAAGGTTGACCTCACCAATAAGTCCAAAATGGTTCTCTTCGATATACCTCACGCTGGCACCAATCACCATGCCGCCAATCATCTTCTGCGGCACCGATGGTTGGAAGTTAACTCTCGACAGACTCATGCCTCCCTTCGCCCCTACGCTGACATTATGGTCGCTGAAGTCAAGCGCATGAGCCATGCTACCACTCACCATGAGCAGCACCACGAACAAAGCGTATGTGAAGCAGCGATTATTCATTCAAGTCGGTAATCGTGAGCTCTTTTTTAGGAGTGAGATTTATAATGCGCACCGACTTGTTGATATATCCAGTCCAGTTATTGGCACGCTCAGAGAAGAAATTGGTCTGTATGCCTTTATAAGCCGAGGCCTTCTCGCCCGGTGTGACATCATTGATGTAAGCGTTTACCAAGAACATGCCCACATCAAATCCAAAGACGCTCATGTTAGGAGTGCTAGTAGAAACCTTTGTGCCATAGCGCTTCACATACTTGTTGCTTAAAGCTTTAACCTCGGAATTGTCGGGCAGGAAGAAGCGAGAATAAATATGAGTGTCAATAGCCATGAACTCGTCTTTGTGCTTCTTGATATACATAGTGTACTCTGGATGCCCCAGGAGCTCCAAGCGGCAGTCAACGCGTGTGCCCTTGGCCTCAATTATGCCGGTAGCAAACTTGTTGAAGAACGCCTCTTTGCCATTGGCTGGGATGAACAAGTACTTCGTCGCGGGGTCAAGATATCTTGAGAGTGTCTTGCCTGTGAGCTCACTGGCGATGGTCAATGTCTTATGGGGATGCTTGCTCACATTGGCATATTTCTTTATCTCTTCATAGATGTCCTTAGATGCCTCGCTGGGGTCATCAAGGAACACAAGCTCATAGTCCTGGAATTGTGTCTTGAGCATCTCGATTATCGAGGCATTGAGGTAAGGCGAGGGAATGTTTACCTGCATAGAACGCTGGTTGCTGATATAGTCCTCACTTTGAGTATAGAAGCAGTTAAGGATATCAATGTTGTTCTTCTGGCCATAGGCAAGAATGCGCTTCAGCTGGTCGCTCTCAGATGGCGCGATGATGATGTCGCTCTTCTTAAGTGCATCAAGCGAGAGAATGCTGTCGGTAATGCCTGGACTGAGCTTCGTGTCATAGACATTGATGTTCAGTGGCTTGGTGAGTTTGCCACCTAGACTGTCAAGCGCCATCACAAAGCCATTGAAGAAGTCATCATAGTCGCGGGCGTTCTTGTTGCGATTGGCCATATCGGTCTGGAACGGCAGGATAATGCTGATGTTCACACTATTGTCCTTGTTGGGCAAGTGCACATCATTGTAAACCTCATCAAACTTATCCTTATAGTTATTCTCAAGCTGCTCCTCGGTCATGGTTGAGGTGTTTACCACCTGCTTGTCTATAGCATCACGAGGGATGTAAATGGTTTTACCCTTCTTGAGTTTTGACACTTCGGGATTAGCGTCTTTAAGCACCTTCACGCTGATGCCATTGGCGGCAGCCACACTCTCGTAGGTGTCGCCAGCTGTAACGACATAAGGAATGAATTGCTTGATATCCTTCTGAACGATAATGTCTTTAGTAGTATTAGGCAGAATCATCACCACATCGTCAACCTGCAGATTGGCGCTTGCGATGCCAGGGTTAAGCTCTATAAGCTTCTCGATGGTGGTGTTATAAGCCTTAGCAATACCATAGAGCGTCTCACCGCTCTTGATGGTGTGATACACTATCTTGTTGGCTGTGGGCTTAGCGGGAATGACAAGCTGGTCGCCCACCTTGAGACCATAAGCGATAGAGGGATTTGCAGCAAGCAACTCGCCCTCAGTGACGCCGTAGGTACGTGAGATGCCATACACGCTCTCGCCACTCTTCACGGTGTGAGTCACCACATCGCCTGCAACCGTCTTCTTGTTGCCCGACGATTGCTTTGTGTCGTTATTGAACTCACTAACTGGCAAGAAAAGCAACTGCTTCTTGGCTACGCCGTTGCGTGCCGACGGGTTGTATTTCAAGACAAGGTCTTTGTTGACACCAATCTTCTTGGAAATATCTTGCACCGTCTCGTTCTTCTTTACCTCATAATAATAATAGGTCTCGTTACCTAGTTTCTTAGTAGGTAAATTCAACTTAGCGCTCAGAGTGCAGGTGGCTGCAACAAGCAATATTGCTAATGTTAATATCTTCTTCATAATTATCGTTGTTTCTTATTGACAATCACATTAATTACGTTGTTCTATTTGGGGAAAGGAACAAATTTATGTGCAAAAATAGTGCAAACCGAGCGCATAACAAAATAATAAACGAAGTTTTTTTATTTTTTATACCGAGGTGCAGCCTATTTTATCCAACGATAATGCAAAAAGCATTTTCAGCAAAAAAGATAGCATTTTTTACACTTTTTCGGCATGAGATGTGTGAGAGATTAATTACCATGCAATCGGCGCCTTGCCGTGGCGACGCAGGTAATCATTTGCAAGCGAGAAGTGGTGGTTGCCAAAGAAACCACGATAGGCGCTCAAGGGTGACGGATGCGGAGAGGTAAGCACTAGGTGACGTGTGCGGTCGATGAAACTGCCCTTGCGTATGGCGTAGCTGCCCCACAGGATGAAGACCAGATGCTCACGGCGGGTGGCAAGGTGCGCTATTACCTCGTCGGTAAACAGTTCCCAGCCACGGTTCTGGTGCGAGCCTGCACGGTGCGCCTGCACTGTAAGTGTGGAGTTGAGCAGCAGCACACCCTGTCGTGCCCAACGGCTAAGGTCGCCACTTGCAGGAATGGGCGCTCCAGTGTCGTCGTGAATTTCCTTGAATATGTTTTGCAGCGACGGCGGGAACGGCACACCATCGTTCACCGAAAAGCAAAGGCCATTGGCCTGGCCATCATCATGATATGGATCTTGACCAAGTATCACTACCTTCACGTCATTAAACGGTGTTGCATCAAATGCTGCAAAGATTTGCCGTCCAGGCGGGAACACCCGAGTGGTGCGGTACTGCTCACGCACAAAATCCGTGAGCTTAACAAAATAATCCTTCTCCCAAACATCGGCAAGCTCGTTGCGCCAACTTTCCTCAATTCGCACTGTCATAACCTAAACCTAATAATATAAATAATGTGTAGCAAGCGCTAAATTACCAGTAATCATTTTTGCAAAGATACAAATAATTCACTACTTTTGCACCGCATTTGTCAAAAAATGCGCGACTGGGCCCATAGTTCAATGGATAGAATAACGGATTCCGGTTCCTTCGATTGGGGTTCGACTCCCCATGGGCCTACAAAAAAAGCCTTGAACCCTTAACAGGGATTCAAGACTTTTTTTAGTGTCTTTAATTGCTATTACTTCATACTGAAAGTAAGGAATTTAATCTTGCTGATAACCTCCTCAAAAGCATTAAACACTTTCTTGGTTTCTTTATCCAGACCTGACGAGAAATCCTTAGCCTTGTCTACATTGAGGAAATAGACACATCTCCTACTGGTAGCAAACGAAACCATTTCAGAAGAAATTGGCTTATCGGCTTTCTTATAGACAGATGAAATCAAAGATTCTTTAGAGGTAAAATATAGAGCGCCATTCTTGTTGCCAAACCAGAACTGAGTGCCACTGCCATCGTTATAGCAAAATCCGTCACCTCTTTCTACGATAGTTGAAGAAGGGCGTCCATAGTCGTAGCCAAAGTCATCATCCTCTTCTTCTTCAACTACTTCTTCATCAAAGTCTTCGTCAACAGCAGTATCATCCTCAATGAATTCTGGCTCATCTGAGAATGAAGCAAAGCTTGGTGTGTCAAGATTCTGTATCAACTCAGCTATTCTCTGAGCAGTATTGTCCTTGCTCTCAACGGCAAACATTATATCTAATGGTTCTGCCAACTACCCCGCGAAATTGCCATCAATATCACCGATTATCTTAAGATAAGCATCATATATTTCTCTAAATTCCGATGGAATTTGATCAAACAAATCCACGTCCTTTAATGTTGTGTTGATAAATTTGGAACATTTTGGTCCATCAATATTAGCGGCAATTCCTGCAAGAGCATCCTCTGGAATAGTCTCAACAGCTTTCTCATCTATCTCTCTGAGCATCTCCTTCATATTGTCAATCTTCTCCTTCACGTCAACATCCTCTGAATCGGCCCAGTACTCGAAGTCGCAGATGCCATCACTGCAAGTGCCATCGATGCCCAAAATCATCTTCCTCATGTCGCCAAGAGTCTCTTTCAATTGAGGTGCTTGATTCTCGGCCATTTCCATCACTTCTTTAGGAATAATCGACAAGTCGGCATATAAGCAAGCAAAAGACTTAGAGTCACATACTTTCTCAAAAAGATTATTGTCTCCAAGGTCGCCCTCATATTCTTGACCCATAATCTTCTTTATCTCCTTTTTGGCATCGCCAGCGGTAGCCAAAATTATTACCAATGCATCACCATTAACGGCTATGGCCGAATTCCCTTCAGCAAAATAATCAAAACCGTCACCTTCTTTGTCGATTTCAAGTTTTGCATTGTCCTCAAACCATGCTTTTACTTTCTCTTGATCGTCAACCTTGGCAACAGCGCCGAAGGTGAAATTTGAACCTTTGCCACGTCCAAAAATGTAAATAGGATCCTTGACATCAATTCCCATCTCTTTTATTGATGCAGCATCTTCACCGAGATATTCCTCAATGTCTTCCATCAACTTGTCAGCATCAACATCAGTTTGGTCAATGAATGCTTTGACGTCGATTTTACCAACAACTTTACTGTCGGCGGGTATATACTTCTTGTGCTTCTCGCTACATGACGTGAACATCACAAGAGCGACAACAATTGCCGACAAGAACACTAATCTTTTGATTTTTTCCATTGTAAAAACGATTTTAGTTTATAATTCTTCTTTTTCGCCACAAAAGTAATCAAAACTACTTTAAATAACAATAAGAAAAAGAGAAAAATAATTGATATTCTCAATTTCTTATAAATTCAAGTAAAAATCTCTCGTAAGGTCGATATATTGTTTAGAGTAAGATGCATCGGCATGCCTGATGATAAGTTGCACTTCCTTAGATTCTGTAGGGCATTTCACTAGCTCCCACATCAGGCGTTTAGGTGCTGCGCCTTCTACTGGCACAACCCTAGCGAGACGCTTAATCGACATGGCGGCTTTAACCACGCAAGTCCTAATGTATAGTTCTTGCTCAACAGGTGAGATAAAAGACAATGTGCCGTCGTCGGCAAGCATCAACTTTGAGTTACTGATAAGTTGCTCTATAGTGAGAGATACTGAGTGGCGTGCAAGGTTTCGGCTCTTGTCGGGAGCCATCACGTTTTCGGTAAAGAATGGCGGGTTGGAGACTATTAGATCAAAAGGATCTTGAGCGGCAAAGTTGTTGAAGTCGGCATACAAGGCTTCTACCCTGTTACTCCATGGCGAATTGGCGATGTTGATATTAGCTTCATCAATAGCATTTTGGTCAATGTCGATTGCAGTGATAGCTGCATTGTGATTTCGCTGGGCAACCATCAGCGCGATAAGTCCGCATCCAGTGCCCACGTCAAGCACCCGCTTTGCGCCAGCTACTTCGCACCATGTGCCCAGCAACACGCCATCGGTACCAACCTTCATCGCTGTCTTGTCGTTGAGAAGGTTGAACTGCTTAAATCGGAATATTTTTTCTCTTGCCATTCTTGCAAAAACACAATAAAATGATTACATTTGCAAAGTTAATATTAAAATTCAAATTGTCATGAAGAAATTAATCATTGTTTTATTATTATTGGCCGCCACCCTAATCTCGACAAGTGCACAGAAAGTGAACACTTTTCCTTCAACTAACGACATGTTCAAGGTTATTACCTACCGTTACATAACTCTTAAAAACGAGACAAAGGACGCTAAGGCTGCACAGAATTTCTACACCCCAATCTTCAAGAAATATGGCTACACCCATGAGTTGCCTGGCGACGGCTACGGCGGACCTTGCAGCATCATCGACGGATTCTACAAGGGAGGATACATCAACAAGAAGAAAGCAAACATGTTTGTCCCCACCAAGAAGAAAAGTGCAAGCGTGATTTTCATGTCGGCTTGCAACGACGGTGGAGAGGGCGACTATGGCTATCTTAACATCACGCTCACTGTCTATGACAAAGCGCTTGCTAACAAGATTCTTGCAAATGTCAAAGCCTCTGGGTTTAAGCAAAGTCGCGATGACAAGGACCTATATTGCAACGGAAACAAGGAAGTGAGATATGACTACAACCCCGAAGAAAAAGCCTACAACTTCTACTACTCCATCGCTGAATAGCCAATATTAGCCTATTTCATAAAATCATCCTTTAGCAACTTTATCATGGAACCAAAACTACTGGTCTTTTTTGACAACGACATTAATGCCCAGGACATCAAGTCAATACTTAATGACTCTGGCATTGAATGTATACTGCAGAACGAGATGAAAACTTCGGTAAATGTAATGTCAGAGTCTGCTGAAGAAGGTGTGGCAGTATATGTTGACAAAAAAGACTATCCTAAGGCAAAGGAAATTCTCGACACTTATGAGGAAAAACTCGAGGAAAACCTCAAATGGTGCCCAGAATGCGGAAGCGAAGATGTAAAGGTGAGCGTTGTGCATGTGAAATATAAACCACGATGGGTGTTTATTCTATGTATACTGATTTCTATAGCATGCACAGTTCTGTCTTTCATCTATAGTGGTGCAATTATTTTACCAGGCTTATTATTTTATATAGCTGTTATTGCACTCATCTTAGGCTACGACAAGAAGGCATTTCACTGCAACAAATGCGGATGCGACTTCTAATTGCATTTTAATATACAATATACAACAAAAGCCTTCGCAAGTGCGAGGGCTTTTGTTCTTCTGCGGAAAGACAGGGATTCACTAAGGTGCATCCCTTGCGCTCTCGCGGGAGAGGTGCTAAAGCATTTTTGCTGGCACTTTGTGCTTATCAGTTTTTTATTGTGTGTTCTCATTCAAGTAAACTTGAAGCGACACAAAATAAAAAACTGGTTGAGAGCTCTCTCAACCAGCCTAAATGCTTTGCGGAAAGACAGGGATTCGAACCCTGGAACCCCGAAAGGGGTTAACGGTTTTCGAGACCGCCCCGTTCGACCACTCCGGCATCTTTCCAATGGTCGTTTTTCATTTTTGATAAAATGCTCACGCTCGCAAGGCACCGAGCAAACTCGAGCTTTGACTCGCTTAATCGCATTTTTGCGGGTGCAAAGTTAGTATATTTTTCTTAAACTGAGCAAGATTTTGCTGAAAATCTTTACAAAATATAGAGACTTTCGATAGCTTTTAGCGGGTCTTGTGCTTTAAAGACGTAGTTTCCTGCCACCAGCACATCAGCACCTGCCTCAGCCAGTTTTTTTCCTGTGACATCATTCACGCCACCATCCACCTCAATCACAGCCTTTGAGCCTGTCTCGGCGATGAGTGCGCGTAACTCTTTTACCTTGTTGAGTGTGTTAGGAATAAACTTCTGACCGCCAAAACCTGGGTTCACCGACATAAGCAACACCAAGTCAAGTTGAGCAACGATGTCACGAAGGAGGCATACTGGTGTAGCGGGATTTAAAGTAACGCCCGCCTTCATGCCTGCGTCATGAATCTGCTGCACCACTCGGTCGAGGTGATTACACACTTCATAATGCACGTTCATAATCTCGGCACCGCAGTCGCGCACCTCGTTAACAAACTTCTGGGGCTCCACAATCATCAGGTGTACGTCTAGCGGCTTTTTGCACAATTGCTGCACATATTTTATCACTGGGAAACCGAATGAGATATTTGGCACAAACACGCCATCCATCACGTCGAGGTGAAGCATCTGCGCTTTGCTCGCGTTTATCATCTCTAAGTCGCGGGCAAGGTTGCCGAAATCGGCACTAAGTAGTGAAGGAGAAACGATCATATTAAGTGTTAAGTTTTAAGTGTTAAGTAAGAAGTATGAAGAACGAAGTGCAAAGGACTAAGCATCTATTTTCTCATCGCTGCCTTGTGATTTCTCTATGCTTTTATTCTTCTTGTTTTTGTAAACTCTATAGCCAATGTAGGCCAAAGCGCATCCCAACAGTATGAAGCCGGCAATCTTAAGGTAGTTGCTGTAATGCTCAAGTTGGGCGAAGAGTTGGCTGTCGTCGGGCACTATGCGATAGAGGAGATAGCCCAGCAACGCCAATACCACGTTCCACAGCCCAGCGCCAAGCACGGTGTAGAAGCTAAAGGTGCCCAAGTTCATGCGCGACAAGCCTGCGGGAATTGAGATAAGGTGTCGCACAGCGGGCAAAAGACGCCCAAAGAAGATGGAAATCGAACCTTTTCGCCTAAAATAGTCCTCAGCATGCTCCAGTTTCTCGCGGTTGAGCAAGAACAAGTGCCCCACCTTGCTATCGGCAAAGGCGTAAAATACTGGTCGGCCAATGAGCATCGATAGGCCGTAGTTAATCGCCGAACCAAGATAAGCGCCCACTGTGGCAGTGACAATCACGAGCCAAAAATCGAGGCTACTGTTGGCCTGCAGAGAGAAATAGGCTGCTGGCGGCACCACAACTTCGCTGGGGAGCGGAACTATTGAACTTTCAATTGCCATAAGCAGGATGATAGTCCAGTAGTTCATGTGGTCCTTAAACCAATAGTAAAGTTTCTCGGTCCACGACGGCTCAGCGGTTGCTGTTTGTGCGGCATCTTGAGCAAAACAAGCGTCGCTCATCAGCACAATCGCTACCAATGCGAGCAGGAATATTATCGTTTTTTTATGATTCATTTCGTCGTTCCTGAATTTGCGACTGCAAAGTTACAACTTTTTTGTCATACTTCATAACCTAAACCTCGAAACATATCGCGATAAGCCTCAGCTTTCTTTTCGAGCGATATAGGATAAGCTCTTGACGAGGAAGGCATTCGGTGAAGGTCGAAATCATGCTCGTGATAAGAGCAATGCACCATTTCGCCCGTCTTAGGCAGTTCTACCCCAGCCTTCTCGGCTATCACGCCAGTGGCTTTCTCACCAGCGGTGACAATGACGCGGAGGGTGGGACATCTTTTGAAAAACACATCGAGGTCGATGGTCTCCACTATGTCGAGGAACTTGTCACTAGCGTTATCCTTTAGACGTCGCACCCTAGTGGCAGTGTCGTAGAGGGCAATCTTGCGCTCCGTGAGGAACGCCTTGAGCCGGGGCAGGTCGAAACGCTTCTCGGCCTCAATCCAAAAATGGTTCTTGTCACCATAGAAGATAAGGCCCATGATTCGCCACATGTCGTTGATTTTATTGGGGTAATAGAACTCCATCGACCACCTCTCAGGCTTAGGTGGAAAAGTGCCAAGCATCAACACAACCGCCCCAACAGGAACGAAAGGTTCAAATGGGTGCTGCTCTTCTTTTATCTTGTCTATTGTTTCTTTGATCATAGTGCAAAAATACAATTAATTCTTATAATAAAAAAAGAGTAAAAAGAAAATCATTTATTATTTGCTCTATATAAGTCTTTTTTGTACTTTTGCAGGTTGCATGAGAGAACTTGTTGACATCTTGCGGACGAAGCAGCATTTGGATAGCTCAGGCTACAGAACGCTGCTCGAGTGTGACGACGAGAGCGTTGTCGCCTACCTGCATCAGCAGGCGCGCAAGGTTGCCGACGAGGTGTTTGACAAGGGAATATTTGTGCGCGGACTCGTGGAGCTGACTAACGTTTGTCGCAACGACTGCTACTACTGCGGCATACGCAAAAGCAACACGAAGGTGGATCGTTACTTGTTAACCACCGAGCAGGTGATGCAAAGCTGCCAGCAGGGCTACGAACTGGGGTTCAAGACCTTTGTGCTGCAAGGCGGCGAGCTCCCCAATGACAAAGCCCCTTGGCTTGTGAAACTGGTGAGCAAGATAAAGCAACGGTGGAGCGATTGCGCCATCACCTTGTCGCTTGGCGAGTGGCCTAGACAGGTCTATGAAGCTTTACGCAAGGCAGGTGCCAACCGCTATCTGCTTCGTCATGAGAGCCATAATGCTGAGCATTACGCTAAGTTGCACCCCACCGAAATGTCGCTCAATAACCGCTTTCAGTGCTTAGAGTGGCTTAAAGAACTTGGCTATCAAGTAGGCACTGGCATTATGGTGGGGAGTCCGTGGCAAACCATTGACAACCTCGTGGAGGACATTGAGTTCATTGAGAATTTTGAGCCCGAAATGATTGGACTAGGACCATTCGTGCCTCAGCACGACACGCCACTTGGCAAATTTGCCACCGGTAGCGCCGAGTTGACCTGCAAGCTCTACAGCATCTTCCGCCTGATATTCCCTAATGCTCTTATTCCAAGCACTACGGCGCTCAACACCATTGACCCCAACGGCAGGACAAAGGGAATTATGGCTGGCGCCAATGTGGTGATGCCCAACCTCTCTCCTGCCAACGTGAGAGCCAGCTACGCCCTTTACGATGGTAAAGCCATCACCAATGCCGAAGCCGCCGAAGGAATAGCGCATCTAGAGACTCAACTCGCCACTATAGGTTATCATATCAACTGGAACCGCGGCGATTATAATAAACGATAAACCATAAACAAAAACGATACAATGTATAATCCCAAATCATCTCACGCCGAGGAGTTTATTGACCACGGCGAAATTATGGAGACGCTGGAATATGCTGCCAAGAACCGCAGCAACCGCGCTCTTATTGAAGAAATAATAAACAAAGCCGCCACTTGCAAGGGACTCACCCACCGCGAGGCAGCCGTGTTGCTTGAGTGTGACCAAGCCGACTTGGTGGAACGTTTCGAGAACCTTGCCCGCGAAGTTAAGCAGAAACTTTACGGCAACCGCATTGTGCTCTTTGCGCCGCTTTATTTGTCTAATTACTGCGTAAACGGCTGTGTATATTGCCCTTATCACGGCAAAAACCGCACTATCCCCCGCAAGAAACTGTCGCAAGAGGAGATACGTCAAGAGGTCATCGCCTTGCAGCAGATGGGTCACAAACGCCTTGCCCTCGAGGCTGGCGAGCACCCCAAGATCAACCCAATAGAGTATATCCTCGAATCGATAAAGACGATATATGACACTAAGGTGGGCAACGGCGCCATTCGTCGCGTGAATGTGAACATCGCAGCCACTACTGTTGAAAATTACCGCAAACTCAAAGAGGCGGGCATCGGCACTTATATCCTCTTCCAGGAGACTTATAACAAGGAGAATTACGAGAAGCTACACCCAACAGGACCAAAGAGCGACTACTGCTACCACACCGAGGCGATGGACCGCGCTATGGAAGGCGGATGCGACGATGTGGGAATTGGCGTACTCTATGGCCTGACGACCTATCGCTACGACCTCGTGGGACTGCTTATGCATGCCGAGCACCTTGAGGCGCGAATGGGTGTGGGGCCACACACCATCAGCGTACCACGCATCTGTCCTGCCGACGATATCTCTCTCGACGAGTTCCCCGATGTGCTGCCCGATGATATCTTCTGCAAGATTGTCGCCATCATACGCCTTGCCGCACCCTATACCGGCATGATTATCTCCACCCGCGAGTCGCAAAAGGTGAGAGAGAAAGTGCTAGACCTAGGAATCTCGCAGATTAGTGGCGGCTCACGCACCAGCGTAGGCGGCTACACCACTGAGGAGCGACAGGACGACACGGCACAGTTTGACGTTAGCGACCAGCGCAGCCTCGATGAGGTAATTGCTTGGTTGCTTGACATCAACTACTTGCCAAGCTTCTGCACAGCTTGCTATCGTGAGGGACGCACTGGCGACCGCTTCATGTCGCTCGTGAAACGTGGCAAGATAAGCTACTGCTGTACTCCCAACGCGATGATTACCCTCAAAGAATACCTCGAGGACTATGCTAGCCCCGCTACCCGAGAAAAAGGCGAGGCACTCATTCGCCGCGAACTCGAGAAACTGCCCGATGACCGCATCCGCAATCTCGCAAACCGCCGCCTTATCGACATTGCCAACGGGGAGAGGGATTTCAGATTCTAAAATCGTTTAGTATGTTGCGTTGGTAACGCAACACGCTAAACGACAAACTATAAGGCACTAATAATGAACTCCGCACCACAATCACTCAGGCGCCATATCGCTATCTTTGGTCGCCGCAACGTGGGCAAGTCATCCTTGCTCAACGCCATCACAGGTCAGCAGGTTGCCATAGTCTCACCCGAGGCTGGCACAACCACCGACCCCGTGAACCGCGCCATGGAGATTCTGCCTCTGGGTCCTTGTCTGCTCATCGACACTGCTGGTTTTGATGATGTGGGCATCGTGGGCGAACTCCGCAACGAGCGCACACATAAAGTGCTCGATCAAGCCGATTTAGCGATTTTGGTGCTTGACCAAGCCATCGATTTAAGCATAGAAAAACAGTGGCTTGATAAGTTGCAACGCCTTGAGATTCCCACCGTTGTGGTACTCAATAAAGTGGATGCTATTGGCAATATTGAAAGTTTATTTGAGAGTTGTGCAAAATATTTGGGCATCACGCCGATTGCTGTGAGCGCCAAAAAGCATGAGGGAATTGACGAGCTACGCAAGGCTCTTGCCCATGCCGCTGGTGATGACGAGGAAACAAGTCTCACAGCCGACCTTGCCAAACCTGGGGACATAGTGCTGCTCGTGATGCCTCAAGACCCACAGGCACCAAAAGGACGACTCATTTTGCCTCAAGTGCAGACAATCCGCGACTTGCTTGACAAGCATTGTATAATTGTGAGTTGTGGAGTTGACACACTAGAGAATAGCCTCAACTCGCTGCGTGAGCCACCCACACTCATCATCACTGATTCACAAGTTTTTGCTCAAGTCTATGAAAAGAAGCCCGAAGGCAGCCTTCTCACCTCATTCTCGGTGCTGATGGCTGGCTCAAAAGGCAATATGGATGCGCTTATTGAAGGTGCAAAGGCCATTGACCGCCTCACCCCACAGTCGCGCGTGCTAATCGCAGAGGCATGCACCCATGCCCCAATGAGTGAGGACATAGGTAGAGAGAAGATTCCACGCATGATTCGGAAGAAATATGGCGCGAACATCGCCTTCGACATTCACGCTGGCAAGGACTACCCTGCCGACTTGGAAAAATATGACCTGATAGTGCACTGCGGGGCGTGCATGTTCAACCGTCGCCTGATGCTTTCACGCATAGTGCGCGCACAAGAGCAAGGTGTGCCAATCACCAACTACGGCCTCGCCATCGCTCATCTGCAAGGCATCCTTGACAAAGTATCACTGCCGTAATTCAAAAAATAAAGTAACCTACTTGGTTACTTTATTTATGTTAATCAGAAAGAATCGACTTATCTCTGAAGTGGGTGTGTAGGAGTTTATGTGCCTTTTTACCCAGTGGCTCGCCAAGAAACTCTTCATACACCTTTCTCACCGCAGGGCTTTCATGGCTCTTGCGCACCATCCTTGTGACATCGGTTGCATACATAGCTCGCTGCCTAGCCTCAAGTACCGAGATGTCACCGTGGTGATAAGGCTGACCAGTGCCACCAACGCATCCACCAGGACAAGACATTACCTCAATGAGATGATAGTCGAGTTCGCCTGCGCGGAGTTTGTCCATCACGATGCGCGCATTGTTAAGTGTATGTACCACACACACCTTCAGTTCAAATCCATCTATGTCGATTGTTGCCTCGCGAATACCGTCCATACCACGAACTTGAGAAAACTCCAACTTAGGCAACTGTTTGCCAGTAAATGTCTCATAAGCAGTTCGCAACACAGCCTCAGTCACGCCACCTGTGGTGCCAAAGATATGTCCTGCGCCAGTAGCATTGCCGAGAGGATCATCAAACGTTCCGTCGGGCAATGAAGCAAAGTCAATACCCTGATTTTTAATCATTTCAGCCAACTCTAGTGTGGTGATGCTGCAATCCACATCAGGGATGCCATCATAGATAAACTCATCACGCGCACACTCATATTTCTTGGCCACACAGGGCATTATTGAGATTACCGAGATATTCTCGCTTGGAATGCCTATTTTCTCTGCCCAATATGATTTGGCAAGCGTTCCAAACATCTGCGCCGGCGACTTGCAGGTAGAGGGATATTCGCGCAGGTCAGGATAGTCGTTCTCAAAGAAATTAACCCATGCCGGACAACACGACGTTGTCATAGGCAACTTCACATCAGGGTCTCCAGCCATTTTGCGCTTGAGGCGGTCAATGAGCTCGGCGCTCTCTTCCATAATGGTGAAATCGGCTCCGAAATTAGTGTCAAACACGTAGTCAAATCCCAATTGCCGTAATGCAGTAATCATCTTCCCCGTCACAACTGTGCCTGGCGCCATTCCAAACTCCTCGCCAAGCGCAAATCGCACAGCTGGCGCAGTTTGAGCGATGACAAGTTTGTCGATATTATTAATATCGGCAAGCACATCATTGATTGAGTTGCGCTCGTCAAGCACACCAATGGGGCCATCGATAGCGTCGAACTTACATTTTGTTTTACACTTACCACAACATGTACACTTGTAAGGGTTTATCGTATGAGTCTGCTTAACAACTCCATCAATGGCATTCACCGGACAATTACGCTTGCAGGCAGTGCATCCTCGGCATTTCTCAGAGTCAATAGCGTAGGACAGCACATTCAAGAACCGCTTGCCGCCAATCTCGTAGATATAGTGATTGAGCATCGAGTCAAGCGACACGGGGCGTTTGAATGAGCTCCATTGCTGTGACTCCACCTCTATGTGGTGTGCCGCCACTTCAACGTATCTCAACTCATCAACGAGCTCGCCGCGCACCACATGTTTCTCGACAATCACGTTCACATCTTCAGGACTAACGTGAGTATAAGTTATGTTGTCGGGAAGAATGCGCACGATGGGGCCCTTTGCACAGAAACCGAAGCATCCCGAAGTCACCACATCAACCATATCGTCGATGCCGTGGGCATGCAACATCACCTTGAAGAGATTGATAATGCGCTCACTGTCATTTTTGCGACAGCCTTTACCCGAGCAACACTGCACCTGGACATACTCATGGGCTTTCAATCCATATTTTTGTCCATTTTCAATTGTTTGTGGCTCAGAGTTTATTTGTCTATCTGGCATATCGTATGTTTATTTAAAACGGTCATGCCATCGCGGGCATGACCGTTTATTATATTAAGGTGTGGAAAAATTAATTATCCACCTCTTCGAGAATCTTCTGAACATCCTTAGGCTGGAGACGTCCGTAAACCTTCTCGCCAATGGTTACTACTGGTGCAAGACCGCAGGCACCCACGCAGCGTAGGCAGTCAAGAGAGAACTTGCCGTCAGGGGTTGTCTCTCCCACCTCAATGTTGAGGATGCGCTTGATCTCCTCGAGCAGTTTCTCAGAACCGCGCACGTAGCAAGCAGTACCGAGGCACACCGAGATTGGGTGCTTGCCCTTAGGTGTCATGGTGAAGAACGAATAGAATGTCACAACACCATAAACCTTAGAAGCTGGTATGTTGAGCTTGCGGGCGATGATGCGCTGCATCTCCTCAGGGAGATAGCCGTGCATCGACTGTGCCTCATGCAGGATATTGATAAGCTCGCCTGGTTTGTTACCATGCTTGTCGCAGATGGCCTCCACCTGCTCAATGACATTACATGCCAATTTCATTTCTTTTGCTTTTGCCATAATATATAAGAGGTTTTAGCCAAGATTACTTAATAGATTTATCAAAATAATGAGTGTGCAACAAGTGGTGAGACTTCTCGCTCAGAGGCTCGCCCAAGAATTCCTTGTAGAGCTTCTGGATGTCGGGATTCTCATGACTCTTGCGGATGGGCTTGCCTTCGTCCTCTGCATAGAGAGCATCGCAACGTTGTTGGATAACACTGAAGTCGCCATGGTGGTAAGGCTGACCGGCACCGCCGATGCAACCGCCTGGACATGCCATAACCTCAACCACATGGTAATCGAGTTCGCCAGCGCGAAGTTTGTCCATGATAATGCGAGCGTTGCTCAAGGTGTGGGCTACACAAATCTTGAGGTCGAAACCGTTGATGTCGATTGTTGCCTCACGAATTCCCTCAAAACCGCGCACTTGGTCAAAGTTGATGCGAGGCAGAGTCTTGCCAGTGTAAACCTCATAAACCGAACGCAAAGCAGCTTCCATCACGCCACCAGTAACGCCGAAGATGGCACCAGCACCAGTTGATTCACCGAGAGGACTGTCGAAGTCGCTGTCGGGCAGCTGAGCAAAGTTGATGTTGGCACGCTTGATGAGACGAGCAAGCTCGCGGGTCGAGATACTGTAGTCCACATCGGGATTGCCGTTAACCTTGAACTCTTCACGGCCACACTCATACTTCTTAGCCAAGCAAGGCATGATAGACACCACCACGAGTTTCTCGCGTGGGATGCCCATCTTCTCTGCCCAATATGTTTTAGCAATTGCACCAAACATCTGAGCTGGAGATTTGGCAGTCGAAGGATAGTCGAGCAAATCGGGATAGTTGTGCTCAAAGAAGTTCACCCAAGCTGGGCAGCACGAAGTCATGATTGGCAACTTCACGCTCTTGTCGCCAGCAAGATATTTCTTGAGGCGGTCGAGAATCTCGTAGCCCTCTTCCATGATGGTAAGGTCGGCAGCGAAGTCTGTGTCAAACACATAGTCAAAACCGAGGTCACGCAATGCGGTGGCAAGCTTGCCAGTAACGATACCAGGCACGCCAAACTCCTCGCCCAAGGCGAAGCGCACAGCGGGAGCGGGTTGAGCAACAACCACCTTGTCGGGGTCGGTGATATCGGCCATGAGCTGGTCGGTATAGTCACGCTCGGTGAGAGCGCCCACAGGGCAAACTGCCACACACTGACCGCAATATGTACAATCGGTATCTACAAACATGCGGTCGAAGGTTGGAGCGATAGTGGTGTCAAAACCACGACGGATAGCGCCAAGAACGCCTACGCTCTGAACCTCGTTACAAACTGTCTCGCAACGGCGGCAGTAGATGCACTTCTCCATATTGCGGGTAATAGCAGGAGTAACTTCGTTCTTGCGTTGGCTCTTCTCGCCGTCATTATAAGGCATCTCACGGATATTCAGGCGCATTACCAAGCGCTGGAGCTCACAATTGCTGCACTTAGGGCAAGTGAGGCAATCATTGGGGTGATCACTAAGTATGAGCTCGGCAATAGTCTTGCGAGCGCGAATCACGCGTGCCGAATTGGTGTAAACCACCATGTCGGGCATACAAGCAGTGGCGCAAGCAGGTGCCAAGTTGCGACGTCCCTCAACCTCTACCACACACAAGCGGCAAGAAGCGGGTTTGTTCTTCACACAAGTGCCTTTGAGATCAATGTGGCACAGTGTGGGGATATCGATGCCGACAAGTTTACCGGCCTCAAGCAGTGTTGTGCCTTTGGGCACTTCCACTACGTGGTTGTCTATTGTAAGTTTTATCAATTTCTCTTCCATGATGAAAATAATCGTGTGTCGTTAGAAAATTTGAATAGCATCGAAGTGGCAACGCGACTGGCACATACCACAGCGGATGCACTTGAATGGATTAATAACATGAGGTTTGCGAACATCGCCCATGATAGCGTCGGCAGGGCAGTTGCGTGCACAAGCGCCGCAGCCTTTACACTTCTCGGGGTTAACGGTGTAGGTCAAGAGAGCCTTACACTGCTTAGCGCGGCAAGTGTGCTTCTTAACGTGCTCCACATATTCATCATAGAAATTGTCGATAGTTGACAATACAGGGTTTGGAGAGGTCTGGCCAAGGCCACAGAGTGCAGTGTCTTTGATAGTTGCAGCGAGCGATTTGAGGTGCTCGATGTCGTCCATAGTGCCCTTACCCTCTGTAATGCGTGTCAAAATCTCCAACATACGCTTGTTACCGATGCGGCAAGGTGTGCATTTGCCACACGACTCGCCAACGGTGAACTCAAGGTAGAACTTGGCAACCGATACCATACAGTCGTCTTCGTCCATAACAATCATACCACCCGAGCCCATCATTGAGCCAGCGGCTCCAAGGCTCTCGTAGTCAATAGGAATGTCGAGGTGCTTCTCGGTCAAGCAACCTCCTGAAGGGCCACCAGTTTGAACAGCTTTAAACTTCTTGCCGTTCTTCACGCCACCACCAATGTCGTAGATAATCTCACGCAAGGTAGTGCCCATGGGGACCTCAATAAGGCCCACATTATTGATCTTACCTGCCAAAGCAAATACCTTAGTACCCTTTGACTTCTCAGTACCGATAGAAGCAAACCAGTCGGCGCCCTTAGTAAGAATAATGGGGACATTGGCAAGTGTCTCTACGTTATTAACATTGGTTGGGTATCCCATGTAGCCGCTTTCGGCGGGGAAGGGAGGTTTGAGAGTTGGCTCACCGCGCTTGCCTTCCATTGAGTGGATAAGAGCAGTCTCCTCACCACAAACGAATGCACCAGCACCATAACGAATCTCGATGTCGAAGTCGAAATCGCTGCCCATGATTTGCCTGCCAAGCATGCCATACTCACGCGCTTGGTCGATAGCAATCTTAAGGCGGTGCACTGCCAATGGGTACTCGGCACGAATATAGATAAGACCCTCGCTTGCACCAATGCAGTAGCCGCACAATGCCATAGCCTCGATCACTGAGTGGGGGTCACCCTCCATAATGGAGCGGTCCATAAATGCACCTGGATCACCCTCGTCGGCGTTACAAACCACATACTTATGCTCGGCCAGGTAGTTGCGTGCAAAGCCCCACTTCATACCAGTTGGGAAGCCTGCGCCACCACGTCCGCGGAGTCCAGACTTTTTGATGATGTCAATAACCTCCTCGGGAGTTTGGCTCTGTAAAGCGTTGGAAAGTGCTGCATAACCGTCGCGTGCTATGTACTCGGCAATGTTTTCGGGATCAATCAGACCACAGTTACGAAGGGCAACACGCTTCTGTTTACGGTAGAAATCCATGTGCTTAGAATCGCTAACATGCTCATTTGTCTTAGGGTCAACATAGAGCAGACGCTCCACGCGGCGACCACCAATAACATGCTCCTTAACGATCTCATCGGCATCCTCGGGCTTCACCTGAGTGTAGAAAGTATTGTCAGGCATTACCTTAACAATAGGGCCTTTCTCGCAGAAGCCGAAACATCCGGTTACAATCACATCAACCTTATTGGCAATGCCATTTGCTTCAATGGCAGCCTTGAGGTTCTCGACAATTTTTGCACTGCTAGAGGCTTTACAGCCAGTACCACCGCAGCAGAGTAACTCAATGTGCTCAGTTCCCACGGCCAGTCCACAGCATTTTTCACTCTCAGCAGCATAACTCAGTTCACGAACATTCAGGTTCGCCTGAGCTTTTTTCCTGAATTGAATCAAGTCTTCAAAGTTCAAGGTTTTCACTGGGTAAATTTGTTGTTTTAGTTATTAGTTGATATTTAATTAATTTTCTTTAAAATACTACCCTTAAAGGTAGGGTATGCAAAAAGACTCACAAAGTTACACACATTATTTTAATTAATAGTAAAAAAACGGTGTTTTAACAACTTTTTAAGATTGCTTCTAAGGCTTATAGAAACAGCATATATAAAATCATTTCAATAAATATTTTGATATTTCTCAAAGATGCTGTAAATTTGCAAGCGGATATGATTTTTTGCAATTAATTTAAACTTATAACAATATGAAAACAAAATTATTTTTTCTCCTTACACTAGCAGCTCTATTTCTCACCAGCTGCAACTCATCTAAGGACATACCTTACATGATTGGTGCAAACCAATTGCCACAAGAAGTACTGCAATCGGCAGCTAAAGCCAGCGACCCAGTGGTCATGCCAGGCGACTTGCTCCAAATCAACGTCATCAGCGGGAACACCGAAGCAGTAAAACCTTTCAACAAGATTGACTATGTCCACAATATTAGTGGCACCGGCAACCTCAGCAGCGAGAACTCAATGTATAATTATCTCGTTGACGAGAAAGGCAACATCGATTTTCCACTGCTTGGCACGTTACACGTGGGTGGTATGAGCAAAAGCGCCACCGAGAACTATATCGCCTCACAAATCTACCCTCGCTACCTCACAGAGAGACCTTCTGTTGAAGTACGTTTCCTGAACTTCAAAGTGTATATTTTGGGCGAAATAAAGAGTCCTGGAGAAATCAAAGCAACTAATGGCCGACTTAATCTACTCGAAGCTATCGCAAAAGCTGGTGACCTTACCATTCATGGCCGCCGTGACAACGTGATGATCGTACGCACCAACAGTGACGGCAGCCGCTCTATCCAAACGGTGAACATGAACGACAAGAACATGATTGTATCACCAAGTTTCAACCTGCAGCAGAACGACATCATCTACATCGAGCCCAACAGTTCACGTGCACGACAATCGTGGAACGTACCTCCCGCACTATCGTTAGGCATGTCATCAGTAGGCACACTTATATCTATTGCGACCTTCATCATAACGCTGACGAAGTAAACAGAAATAAAAAATCTATAAAAAGTGACACCACCCCTCGCATTCTGAGTTGGGTGGTGTCTTTGTTTTTCCTCTGGGGTAGTTGAACCAGAGTTGTTTGGTTGGTTTTTAATTTGCCACAAAGCCTTCAAGACCTGGCTGGTCAACACCCGATGGGGTGTAAGCTCTAGCAAATTGCTTGAGGAAATTGATTGTGGAGAGCTTTGGCCCACGCTCTACTTGTTCCTCTTGTGTCTGAAATTTTAATTCTTCGGTGTAGTTTTCTTGCATAGGCAGCCTTTCTTTAATAAGTTATACACCTTTATAACGCACTTAATTTCCTATTATTATTTCAGATAGATTTATTTTTTCAAAAAAGTTATTAACAAGCTAGAGATAGGTTATTAGTTATATATTTTTCTTGGAAGAAAGAATGAAAGAAATCAAGGAAATTGTAGTTTATGCTGCTTGAACTGGTCAATGTCAAGTTGCTTTAGGCCGCAGCTATCAAGTGGCAGAAAATTGTTGTGGTCGTTGATATAAAGGCGCTTGTGCGGCGTGAAATTCTTGTTACTCAGCGACAGGGCGTCTTTCTTGTAGGGGGAATAAATCCCGCTCATATCAAGAAGAGTGTGGAACACCACCATATTGGTTGACACAGGAATCGCTTTATGAGCTCGCAACTGAGCCACAGCAACGGGGTAGTTGCTGATATAGACTTGAGATGTCCACACCAACAGCGGAACGCGGAGTTGGTAATAAGTGGGCAGCGGTGAAGCGTGTAGGAACCTGCCCCTTTCATCATCAAAGATGTCCTCGCCGTGATCGCTTGTGAAGACAACGGCGCTATTCACCCCCTTAGCGTCAACCAAACGGATGATAGAAGACAACACCTTGTCTGTATTGACTATGGAATTGTCATAGGCGTTGATTAGTTCTTTACGATACACCTTTTCGGCCGAAATCACATTATCGGGCTTGAAGACGGCATCATTTTTGGGATAACGGTCTTTATAGTTGAAGTGCGAGCCATACATATGCACAACAATAAACA
Organism: Muribaculaceae bacterium; assembly: GCA_017964485.1. Classification (GTDB taxonomy): domain Bacteria; phylum Bacteroidota; class Bacteroidia; order Bacteroidales; family Muribaculaceae; genus Sodaliphilus. The sequence continues at coordinate 26,339 of JAGCRW010000029.1, forward strand.
ACTTGCCGCCATTGTAGTTATCTAATCGCTGTTTCACGCAATCAATCAGTTCATCATCATAATTATTGCCTGCAAATGATACCTTATCTTTCAAAAACTTCACCTCATCGGCCTCGCATCCAAATGCATCAATAAACGAGTGGTTGCGACGCTGATTGCTGTAGAAGGCAGTTTGGTAACCAGCCTCTTTATAGGCACTGATTATTCCTTTTCGGTAATAAAGACTGTCGTATCGCTCACACCCAGAACACGACATGAGCATTGGCACGCTTTTGTGGGTAGTGTTTGACATCGTAATTGCGTCACGATACACCACCATGTTAGCAAGTGTACTAGTGCAAGGATTGGTGTTGCGGTTGTAGCCATATAGACTCCAGTTGTCGGCACGCGATGTTTCTCCAATGACAAGAATATAAATTTCAGGCACAGAATCGTGCCTTAGATTTGTGGCTTGATAAGTAAAGTATTGTGAAGTGTATTCATAATTTCTTTGTTTTGCAAAGCGGTCAATAGCAATGCCCACATTGTAAGTACCATTAATTGGGAACACATCATCTTGTGCCTTGAAGCCCTTATCGTTGAAGACATTAATTATCATCAAAATAGCGCCCAACGCCAATAATGGCAATGACCAGATACGCTGACGGCGGCGGAAGCGGTCGCTAAGCGTTGTCTTGGCACGCCAAGACACAATCGACATGGCAATGCCAAAACCATAAAGCACCACCACAAAAATTACTGCTACCAACAAATTTGACAGCAACTCTGTGGCCTCACCAGGATTGGTGGTGAGCACATTAAGGAACATATCCACAGCTATCGGCGACTCGCCATAAAGCCACAAAAGAACAATTTGGAAAGCACCCACAAACATAAACCAGAACAGACACCAAAATGGCTTACCTGGCTTCTTGGCTAGTGTGAACATGAAGGCGAAGAATCCCAACGGCAACACAATTTGCACGATACGAGTCAACAGCGAAGTCGACTCAGTAAAGAACATAAAAATATTGGGCAATATCGCCAGGAACACGAATAGCCAGTAGATGTATTGCTGATTGGTGAATATATGTTTTAAACGCTTCATTTAATTTATACCTTGCTTATTGTTGCCTACAAAAAACCTGCAAAGTTAATATTTTTTCTTGAAAACGCAGCAATGTTGCAAAGTAATGTGTAATTTTGCATAACGAAATATGTCATTAACTAAAAACATATATCTGCAACTGTGGCTCACGTTCATGAAGATTGGCGCGTTTACCTTTGGAGGTGGATGGGCAATGATTTCTATTATTGAGCGTGAGATAGTAGACAATCACAAGTGGATTGAGAAAGATGAGTTTCTCGACCTGCTTGCCATTGCTCAAGCGATGCCAGGCATCTTGGCAGTGAACATTGCCGTTGTAATTGGCGACAGACTCAAAGGCATAAAAGGCAGTATGGCTGCGGCCATCGGCACGATATTGCCTTCGTTTGTGATTATCCTTGCCATTGCCATTTTCCTCACCCCAGATACCATCAAAAACAATGAGGTGCTCACTCGTATATTCAAGGGCATCAGGCCCGCGGTTGTGGCGCTCATTATTGCTCCGGTAATTACTACCGCCCGTGCTGCCAAAATCAACTGGAAGACCATAATCATTCCTATAACAGTGGCAGGACTTATCTACTCGGGGCTGCCAGTGGTGTCAAATCCTATTCTTTATATCATTTTGGGTGGCATTGGTGGCTATATTTACTACACCCATGTCACACTCAAACAACGAAAGGAGGGCGAATAATGAGCATCTACCTAAAACTCATTTGGGCATATCTGAAGATTGGTCTCTTCGGTTTTGGCGGTGGCTATGCCATGCTTTCGCTGGTGCAGAGCGAAGTGGTTAAAAATGGATGGATTACAAACCAGATGTTCACCGATATTGTCGCCATATCACAGATGACTCCCGGCCCGATAGGCATAAATAGCGCAACCTACATTGGATATGTTTCCACCGGCAACGTATTGGGCTCTATAATAGCCACACTCGCAGTGGTGCTGCCACCTTACTTGCTCACACTCTATGCTAGTCACTATATCTCTCGCCACAGCGACAGCACCATTATCAAAGGGGCCTTCATGGGACTACGACCAGTTGTTGTGGGACTTATCGCCAGTGCAGCGTTGCTGCTGATGAACAAAGAAAACTTCGGCATTGCCGGTTCCTCTGAGAATCTCATCTCCATAGCTTTGTGTGTGGCATCGTTCTGTATGGTATATTTCACTAAGATTCACCCAATATTTGTAATAATACTTGCTGGAATAGCAGGCTTTTTCCTATTCTAAGAAATGACTTATCAAGAGGCAATCGACTTTCTCTACAAGCAGCTTCCCGCTTTTGAGCGACAAGGAGCAAGCGGTTACAAACCTGGACTAGGTACAGCTATCGCACTTGACGATTGGCTAGGCAATCCGCACCATGCCTACAAATGCATCCATGTGGCTGGGACCAACGGCAAAGGTTCAGTCGCCAACCTGCTTGCTGCCACGCTTCAAGCCAGCGGTTACCATGTGGGGTTGTTTACATCACCGCATCTAGTCGATTTCCGCGAGCGCATTCGTGTCAACGGAAAGATGATCGCCAAACGCACGGTTAGCCGATTTGTTGAGCGATACCTGAAAAGCAATCTGACATGCGAACCGTCATTCTTTGAACTTACAACAGCTCTGGCATTCGATTATTTCAAACAGCAAAAAGTTGACTATGCCATAATAGAGGTTGGCCTAGGCGGACGGCTCGACAGCAGCAATATCATAACACCCATATTAAGTGTCATTACAAATATATCGCTTGACCATACGCAATTCTTGGGAAACTCCCTTGCCGAGATTGCTAGTGAAAAGGCTGGAATTATAAAACCTAATGTGCCCGTAATAATTGGAGAAGCCGACAAAAAGGAGGTTCGCTATGTTTTCGAGCGCACCGCACAGAAGTGCCACTCCCCTATCATTGTTGCTCAAGACGAGCCTCTTGTAACCAATGCTTCACATAATTCCGACGGCACTTTGCAACTCACAACAGTAGACTATGGCAATCTCACCTGCCAACTCGCTGGAGACTACCAGGTAAAGAACTCCAACACCGTCCTTCATGCCATAGATATGCTGAAAAAGATTGGTGTGAAAATCACAAAAAAGGCTGTTATCAATGCTTTTGCCCATGTATGCCAATACACAGGCTTTATGGCAAGATGGATGGTCGTTGGTAAAGAGCCTACAATAATCTTCGACGCTGGACACAACGCTGGAGCGTGGAATATTCAATCGAAGCAATTAGCTAACCTCAAATGCGGCAAATTGCACATGGTGCTAGGATTTTCGACCGACAAAGACATTGACACAGTCCTAGCCATGATGCCAACCGATGCAACCTACTACTTCACTCAGGCTCAATCGTCACGCTCAATGAAGGCGCAAGACCTCCAAGCACTCGGAACAAAGCACGGATTAAAAGGAGAAAGCTACCCAAAAGTCCTTGACGCATACAAAACAGCAATTAAAGCCGCCAAAACAAGCGACGCAATCTTCGTGGGCGGCAGTTTCTATGTCTTAGGAGACTTGTTCAAACACATAAAGATATAAAGACTAGACTCGGGGCACAAAACCTCGAGTCTAGTTTTCTAAAAAAGCAGTGGAGCTATAAGCCGGGTTATGTGGTCGTTCCCCGTGGGGAGCGCCGCTTGTCATTTATCTGTCTGACGTGTTGCCACGGCAGTATAGCAGTCTACCCCTCGACAATGGACGAGCAACCCTTAAATGCCGATATACTTGACCTTGCAACTCGCAGGTGGTGCGGCACGCCATGTCGCCGTGGCGCCCGGTGGGCTCTTACCCCGCCTTTTCACCCTTACCACAAGAAAGTGGCGGTTATTCTCTGTCACCTTAACCCTGAGGTCGCCCCCAGCTTCCCGTTAAGAAATGCGATGCTCTGTGTTGCCCGGACTTTCCTCTCGCGCTCTGTTGGCGCGAGCGACAAGCCACTCCACTACTTTTGGGCTGCAAAATTACTATATTTTTCTAAACCACACAACAATAATCGACCAGCAAAACCAATAATTGACTGCTGGTCGATTTATTTCGATTAAAAACAGATGTATTATTTCACCTCTTTGCTCACTATTCGTGAGCCGTCATTAAACTCGGTTATGACAATATTCACGCCATTGAACGGTGTGTCGCTCACAATGCCAGTAGTACTTACATAAGTCACTTTTGTAACCAGCTTGGTTGATTCGACATTGTCGATAGAGGTTACAATCTCAGCACTAACTGGCATGATGGTGTAGTTGGTGTAATAATCTGAATCACTGTAGTGAACCTTAAGCGCTGGAGCCTTCATGATTTTGCTCACAGCAGCCTTGAACGAGCGTTGAGGCACTGCAGCATAATCCTCCGCCTCCCAAGGTTCATTAATCTTAAACACGCTCATTATTTCATAGCGAGTGCCAGAAGCTAGTTGGCTCTGCAACTCGGGGTTAAGACTGAAATCGAGTCTCACCTTCACTGTATCCTCAGAACTACAAAGGAAAGGTTCGCCATTGATGAGTTTATACCTGCCATGCGCCACACCAAGTTCGTTGCCAAGCGCCTGAATCTTGTCATAGCTCAAATTATAGGTATAAGTTTGATAATTAGTGAAATCAGGATCGGTAATGCCAGTCGGTGTTGAACTGAGAATCAAGCGAGGATTAGTCGCCACGTCAACCACCTCACCCTTAACAGTGTTGGGCGCCAACACTTGCATCTGGCGGATGGCGTTGAAGAGTTCTGTGTTATCACCGCAATCAAGGGCAATCCATGTGGGATACCAGTCCTGATACCAGGTGTAGCCCCACTCTGCGTAGGTATCGACAAGGATTTCGGTAGCATTGTCGGTGACAAGAATCTGGTTGTCAGTCAGCGGCATCACCACATATAGCGAGTCGGCTATCTTCATATTACCCTCCAAACCTTCATAAGTCACCTTCCACAAACGTGTACCAGGAGCCTCCTCAATCGTGATTGGATAGAGTTGGTAGTTATTGTTGTAGATTGTCACCATGCCATCGATGTTGTACTTTTCTGTGGGGTCAATAGTAGGATAGTTAATGCCAAACTTGTTAAAGCCTGCGAGTGTAACAGTAGTTGGGTTACCATATTCGTCTTCCTCGATACTCGTTATAGTGAAGTTGCCTTGAGAATCAATTTCACTAAGAGCTATGCCATTAATTATAACTCGCATGTTCTCATAGTGGTCACTCATGATATAAGACACATACCCTGTCATGTCGAACGGCTCGGTAAACATATCATCAACAATATTAGCCGCGGCATTGAAATGAGTGGGCTCTGTAATCTCCACAAGCCCTTTGTAGGTAGTCTTTTTACCAGTCCATCCTGCTGGAATCACTGCACCAACAGGATATTGGCGCACATCACCATAGACCATAGCAGCATAGGCATAATAGTCCTCATCGAGTTGCATGAGCCACAGGTAGTTGCCCCACTGATACTGAACAAATGCTTCATTTGTAAACTGGAACTCGGTGCCGTCGTCAAGACTCTCGAGATTGGCAAGCGAGTCGAGTTTAGTGATATTAGGATCAACGGGATTTGGATCCTCGCCATTAGGGTCATCAATTGGATCTTCATCACTAGTAGTAACCACGACAGAAGCAATCTGTGCATTCTTGCTGGTGGAGTGAGTGAACGTCACCGATGAGGTGCTTCCACTCCAAGTGCCCACTGCACCATTAACCGAATAGCTGCCCACATTGGCGAGAAGGTCGAAGTATGACGTATTAGCAGCATTTATAACCACATCGGTTATGCTACCACTTTCCACTGCAAAAGTGATGCTACCGCCCACATAGATACGAAGTGTATAGGTGCCTTGCGAGTTCCACACGCGAGTCTCGGTAGAGCCATTCATGGCAGTGAGACTCACGCCATCTACTGTGATTGTGCCTACATCGGTAAGATTCACACCATTGCTCTGTGCAGGAGGAGTTATACCCATAGCCTGCAGTCCAGCAACCGACGAGAAGTCAAAAGTCACCTCGCCGGCCCAAGCAGCCATAGCCAGTAAAGCCACAGCCACAACAAAAAGAAATTTTCTCATATCTGACTCTTAGAATGCTTTAAAGCTCATATCGAGCGATTTAACGCTGTGGGTCAATGCTCCAACAGAGATATAATCGACTCCACACTCGCCATAGGAGCGCAGTGTGTCGATGGTAATGCCGCCGCTTGACTCGGTCTCGACCTGCCCGTCAACTATTTTCACTGCCTCGCGGGTAAGCTCAGGGGTGAAGTTGTCAAACATCACACGGTCAACGCCGCCTGCTGCAAGCGCTTCACGCAGCTCATCAAGGTTGCGAACTTCAATCTCAATCTTAAGGTCCTTGTCATTCTCTTTGCACCAGCGTTTTGCGCCTTCGATGGCTGCTGTGATGCCACCAGCGAAATCAACATGATTGTCCTTAAGTAATATCATGTCGAAAAGGCCAATTCGGTGGTTGCAGCCGCCGCCTATCTTCACGGCGTCCTTCTCCATAATGCGCATGCCAGGAGTGGTCTTGCGGGTATCAAGCACCTTAGTGTGCAGGCCCTCAAGTTCTTTCATGTAACGTGCAGTTACGGTTGCAATACCGCTCATGCGCTGCATGATATTGAGCATCAAGCGCTCGGTCTGCAGCAACGACTGCACCTTACCCTCTACGATGAAAGCGATGTCGCCAGGCTTCACATGGGCTCCATCTTCGATGTAGGTGGTCATCCTCAACTCAGGGTCAAACTTCTCAAACACCTTCTTTGCCATCTCCACACCAGCAAGGATGCCTTCTTCCTTGACTATCAGGCGCGAGCGCCCCATCTCGTCGGCAGGAATGCTGCACAACGTGGTTGCATCGCCGTCACCAATATCCTCAGCAAACGCCAAGTCAATCAACTCATCAATCAATTCGTCTCTTGTTTTCATATCTTATTTCGTATTAATATTAGTTTTGCCACAAAATTAATGCAAGCCATGAGAAAAACCAAATTTATTTGAGTTTTTCCGAGGCGTAGCCTAATTTATCCAAAATTAGTGCAAGTCGAGTGAAATACAAAATGAATTATGCATTGTGCATTATTCATGGTGGTAAGGCTCGCCGCGGAGGATGGTCATCGCGCGATATAGTTGCTCGGTAAAGATGAGGCGTATCATCTCATGAGAAAAGGTCATCGTCGAGAGCGAGATTTTTTCGTTGGCGCGAGCATATACCTCAGGCGAGAAGCCGTAAGGTCCGCCCACTACAAAGACCAGCCGACGCTGAACAGTAGTCATCTTTTTCTCGATGTAACGAGCAAATTCCATCGAAGTGAACTGTTTGCCACGCTCATCGAGTAACACTACATGGTCGCTCGTGTCGAGAGCTGCGAGGATGTTGCGCCCCTCGGCAGCCTTTTGTTGCGACTCAGTGAGGTTTTTGGTGTTCTTGGCGTCGGCAATGTACTGAATCTCAAACGGCACATAGTGCTTAAGCCTTGAGGTATATTCCTCAATGCCCTTGCTTAGATAGCCCCCAGCCATCTTCCCCACTACCGCTAGAACAAGCTTCATAAAAGTCAAGTGTTACCTTCCTTTGTTCTTTACACTTTATACTTTAATAATCCTATTTCACGAAAAATTTGATTCCTCCTGGGTGGCAAGTCACTGTCATGTCGGTTATTTGCTCCATTGGCTCACCGTCGATGTGATAAACGTGAGGCTCTGAAGTGTGAATCTTTATCTCGCGCGCCTTGTAAGTATCCACATGGCGGTTTTTGTGTACTGTCTTAGTGTAGAGGCTGCCGCCAACGATGCCACACTCTATGCGCTTGAATGGTTTGATGACGGTGATGTCAAGCAATCCATCCTGAATACTGGCATGAGGTGCGATGTAAGCGTTGTTGCCATACTGCGACGCATTGGCGCAAGTAATTACAAACACGTCTTCTTCAATGACTTCGCCATCAATCTCAAAGGTGCAGTGGATGGGTTTGTAGTGGGCATATACCTGGAAAGCCGTCTTCACATAATTGAGCGAGCCGCGCGTGGTGCGCTTGGCATAGCGGTCGGCAATCTCGGCATCGAAGCCCATGCCGCCAGTACAAACAAAAGTCTTATCGTTGAGTGTACAGTAGTCGCACACTTCTACATGGTCGTTATTTATAATCTCAATCGCCTTCTTCATGTTCATGGGAATCTCCAAATGGCGAGCGAGGCCATTACCTGAGCCACAAGGAATTATCGCAAGAGCCACATCGCTGTCGGTTAGTGACGAGGCTGCGCCGTTCACGGTGCCGTCACCACCAATGGCTATCACGCCGTAATAACTTTCCTTCACAGCTTTAGCCGCAAGGTCGCTTACCCGCATCTCACGAGTCACCAACTCGATCTTCAGGTCAAACTTATCGTGGTCAATAATATCTTCCAAAAGTTGTGGCACATGCTCCTTCTTGCTGTTGCCGGAGAAGGGATTGATGATTGCCATAAGTTTTTTACGTTCTTCCATGCCGCAAAATTAGTACTTTCTCACAACACCACCAAAATTTTAAGATAATTAAGGACAAAGTAATAGTTCTCTTTCTTATAAAGGACAATTACCACCGATAAATACTACAGAGACAATTGTCATTAATTAATAATAAAACCATAACTATTGTTCTTAATTGTCTTCTTGGGGTGAGCGGGCGAGATAGGCAAGAGAATAAAAAAACCGCGGCACATCTGCCACGGTTCATTAGATCTAACTAACCTTCTTGAAGAGATTATTTCTTCTTGCGATCGCCATAGCGGCTCAAGAACTTATCAACACGACCAGCGGTGTCAACCAGTTTCTGCTTGCCGGTGAAGAAGGGGTGTGATGAGCTGGTAATCTCAAGTTTTACCAGGGGATAAGTCTTGCCATCAATCTCGATAGTCTCCTTAGTGTTCACTGTAGAGCGAGTGATGAATACCTCTTCGTTAGACATGTCCTTAAAAGCAACTTCGCGATAGTTGTCAGGATGAATACCTTGTTTCATTTTAAATATATATTTAATGTGTTATACAATAACGGCGTTGGTAAGACACCTAAAATTGTAATGGCGCGCAAAGGTACAACATTTTTTCGGAACTGCAAAACTTATTTCATAAAACTCGCAAAAAAACTTCATTTTCAGTGCTTATAAGGGTGTCAGAACTGGCGACATAACTTTTTTCTCACATTAATTATAAAAATATTGGAAATTTCTATCTACATTTGCACATGAAAATGCACTTGACAGAGAAAATAGGGCATTTCTTGGTGTTGTTGCTCATGGTGGCGCTGGCGACAACACTATTGTCGTGCCACAACGATGCGACACCCAAAGATGTGATAACACAGAACGAAAAGTATACTGTAGGCACCGACAAAGTGGTTGAGGGCAAATGGGTTGCCGAAGCCAAAAGCGCTACTCACCTAGTGACCAACTACCAACTGCCACCCGACTCAATACCTGCCGTCATCAAGCTTCGCCTCGCCATCAACGGCCATGACAACGAGCTACGCCCAGGCGAGTACCACTATATTGACTTGACTGACACAGATACCACCATCATTAAGGCCTGCGTGGCAGACAACAAACGTTCGTCGTCACAAAAAATCGCCTGCCCAAAGGAGATAAAGTTGAAAATCGACCTAAGCCCTATCACAAACGCCCTAAGCGACAAGGGATTTTTCGTCACCCCAACCCACGACACCATCTATGCCGATGACAACAAGGGCGTGTGGGTTACCGCCAATATTGCGTCGCTCGACATTGACGCCTTGCAGTACTCAATAAACACCGAACAGCTCGTTGGTGTTCCGCCAGCCAGAGACGGCATTTATACCGCCACGATAGACTTATCAACCACAAAGCGCAAAGTCAACAAGGAATGGAAGATAAACTCTCCCAACGGCTACTATCCACTGTATGAGTCTCCACAAAAACTGATGGACGTGATTCACAACATGTCGATAGAAGTTATCAGTTCACAGTTTATAGTTGATTCCGTTCCCCAATTCATGGTCTCTCAAGAGTGCTATGCCATAGCGCTTGCACTTGCCTACTTGGAGCCAGAGAAATCAATGCAGGCCCTCAAGTCGATGGTCACCGACAGCATCATCACCAGTGGAGATAGCATTGAGACCTACAACTCCCTTGCCAACAAGATGATTTGGGCGACTGCCGCTTGGAATGTGTATTGCGTCAATGGCGACAAGGAATGGCTGAAATATGCCTACGACATCATTACCAAGAACCTGGCGATAATCGAGAACTCTGGACTCCTCAATCGCGAGACAGGACTATATCGCGCAACTTGCCCCTACATGGTGAGCAACATCAACCAATACTACCCACCATGGACGAGTGTTGCCGACGTTTTTGAGACTTCACCCCTGCTCGCCAACGCTATTATGGAACACGCCTACCGTGTCGTGGAGATGATGAGCGACGAGTTTGAAATTGCAAACTACAGCCATAAAGCAGAATCACTCAAGGACGCCATCAACCACCGCCTATGGGATGAGTTTAAAGGATATTACTCGCAGTACCTCTATGGCGGCACTCTCAACATGATTTCGCCATGCTCCGACAATATGGGGCAGGCACTGTGCGTACTGTGGGACATTGCCGACGACAACCGAGGCGAGACACTTGTCAACGAGACGCACCTCTCCTACTATGGCATACCGCTCACCTACCCCATCAACATGAGCGTGAAACCTGAGTTCAACAATGCCGTAATACCAATGGTTCAGGCGCTATGGAACCTTTCTGCCGCACGCAACGGCAACTTAGCCATGCTGCGACGTGGAATAGGCGCACAAATCAGGCCACAGGCACTGCTTGCCAGCTGCGACGTGTCAAGCTCGGCGACTACTGGCGCGCCCCTCGACATCTCTTATCCCCGAGGCAACGCCGCTGGAAACCTCTCAATGATTTATAACGTGATTGCCGGCATGAAATTCCTGCCCAACGGCATAGAGTTTACGCCCAAAGTGCCAATGTGCTTCCAAGGCAAGAAAACCATCAAGTCGTTCAAATACCGCAATGCCGTGCTCGACATTACCATAAATGGCACAGGCAACGGTCTGAGCAAAATCTCCATCGACGGAAAGGACCTTGCCGACAATTTCATCGACGGGAACATGCGTGGGCATCACACGATAGTGATTACCATGAACGACATCCATACTAGCTCAGGAAAAGTTACCGTAACTAAAGAATTATCCTATCTGCCAGAGACTCCGCTCTGGCAATGGGACGGATTCTATGGCACTACCTATAACTATAATGGCGATGACGGATATAAAATACTCATCAACGACGAGGAACGATACTCGATGCGCGACTCGGTGCTAGGCACCCGCGATACCGTGAGCTATCGCAGCTTCTCAATAATGGCAGTCAACAAGTTTGGTTCCAGCTACATCTCTAAGCCACACTTCATCACCACTACCGCTTCAGCTTACGAGTTTGCGAAGTACAACCCGCAATTCATCCTCCAGCTGCCAATGCCAAGAGGTTATATGGGTAGTCCCATCGATATCATAGAAATCTCCGACAATTCCCCCTGGGTTTCAATACCTGTCACCACAACCGAGGCGGGAGACTATATAGTTGATGTACTTTACAGTAACGGCAATGTACAGGCTTCACTAGCATCGCCATGTCAAATGCTGGAAGTCACCGCCAACGGACATCTGCAAGGCGTGGTGGCCACTCCGCCACTTGGCGAGGGACAATGGCTTTGCAAAGCCTACAGCAGCCGCCTCAACATCAGGCTGCTCAAGGGTAGCAATACTCTACAGCTGCGCCTGCATCGCCCATCACCACAACATGGTCAACCAATCAGCTTGCGCCTCTACCATTTAAGAATAATAAAACGAACTCCCATATCTTAACGATACAATATATCACTCATGGCAAAGAACTTTTCACATAGATTGAGAACTGCATTAGCAATAACGATGACTATCCTATTTTGCTTAGTCATTGATGTGTCGTGCAAGAAAAACAATAACGCCTCAGGCGAAATCACTTCCAATAAAGCTGCCTACGATAGCCTGATGCATAAAGCCTACGAGAGCTACAACCGAGCCGACTTCAATAAGTCGATTGAACTCACGCGTGAAGCCATGAAGGCGATTACCAAAAACAACAAAGTGGCGATGAGCGATGCCTACGCACAACTGGCAGCATGCTATCAGCGCATCGGCATGAACGACAACGCGCTCAACAACGCCTTTGCTGGACTGCACATCGATGAGCAGCTCAAGGATAACGAGCGCATCAGCGCGTCCTACAGCAACATCGCCAACATCTACCTAGCCGCTCAACGTCCCAACGAGGCAAAGACTCTCATTAACAAAGCCCTTGACCTTGAGAAAAGTATCAAAAAACCTAATAGCCGCCAACTCTCAAACCGCTATGGCATGGCGGCCGAAATTTACCTCAAGCTCGATGAGCCTGACATGGCATTAGACTATATCAACAAGGCGCTCGCCATCGACACTACCGCCAACGACTCGGCGCAGATCATGCGGCGAATATTGACACTCGGCGATATCTATGCCGAAACCGACAGCACCAAGAAAGCGCTCGACAATTACAAGCAAGCCATCGAGATGTTTGAGAAAAACGATGACCGATACAACATAATGCTTGCCTACAAGAACCTTGGAGCGCTATATATAAAACTCGGCGACAAGTCACAAGCTCAGAAATGGCTCAATCAAAGCACCGAAATCGCTACAGAATGCAACGCAAAGAATGTGCTGAAAGAGAACTATCTGCTACTCGCCAACATCATGAGCGATAACAACCCAAAGCAGGCTGCAAAATACTTGAGACAGAGCAACAACCTTGCCGACAGCATCTACGATGAGGCAACCAGCAAGCTTACCTCTTACTATGCTATGGAGTTCCAAACCAAGGAAAAAGAGCTTAAGATTGAGGAGCAGCAAAACTCAATTACCATTCAGCGACTCATCATCACTGCCGCCACCATCGCTGCAATCTCGTTGCTCGTGCTGTGCATCGCTTTGTTTGTCATAAATATGCTGAGAGCACGTGCACGCAAAGCCGAGAAGAACGCCGAGCAGCTGCGCGACCGTTTCTTCACCAATGTCACCCACGAGTTCCGCACACCACTTACCGTTATCCTGGGTGAAGCCGAAGAACTCAAAAGTGAAGAGAGCGACGAGTCGAAGCACCCAAAATACAACGCCATAATCAACCAAGGCAACCACTTGTTAAGGCTTGTGAACCAACTCCTCAACATCTCCAAGGTAAGGACAGCGATTGGCAGTCTGCCCTGGAAACATGGAGACCTGGCAGCACTTGTCAACATGATAGTTGAGAACATGAGTGTGTATGCCGGACGCCAAAACACCACGATAGATTTCACCCACGATGAGAGCGACTTCAACATCGACTTCGTGCCAGAATATTGCCACAGCATAGTTACAAACTTGATTTCCAACGCCATAAAATTTGATTCACCCAATGGTCATATCGCCGTTGATATGAACCGCAAGAAGAACAATGTGGTAATTTCTATCAGCGACCAGGGTTGTGGCATAAAAGAGGAGGAGCTGCCACACATTTTCGACATGTTCTTCCAGGGAAGTTCCGAGAAATCTGACCTTGGCACTGGCATTGGCCTGGCACTAGTGAAGCAGATGACAGAGGCTATGGATGGAAAAATTGAGGTGCAAACCAGTGAGGGAGAAGGCACCACTTTTACCATTTCCCTACCCGCCAAGCACAAAAACCGTGAGTATCCCAAGTGGATTCCTAAGATGATCACTCCAAGTGCTGACGACTATACCGAACCTGTGCAGGACACTGTAGAAAAAACTTCTTCTGCCGACTCTATTCTTAATAACGACAACAAGCCTATAGCTCTCGTCGTTGAGGACAATCCCGACGTGGCCACCTACATCGAACATGTGCTGCAGAGCACCTATAATGTGGTTATCGCGCACGACGGCGAGGAAGGCCTCGAGAAAGCCCGCGAAGTGATCCCCGACATCATCATCTCCGACCTGATGATGCCTAAAATTGACGGTCTGGAAATGTGCCGTAGGTTGCGTGAGGACGAGCTGGTAAGCCACATTCCAATTATTATCGTTACAGCACGCGACGCCGACAAAGACCGCCTTGAAGGCCTCTCCACAGGAGCCGACGCCTACTTGACAAAGCCCTTTAAGCGCGACGAACTGATT
>JAGCRW010000030.1 GCA_017964485.1 Muribaculaceae bacterium
GCTGGTGCCAATGCGCACGATGTTGAGGGTGCGGTGCTCATCCTTTACGGTGCGAGTGGCAAAGTCCACGTTAGCAAGTGCGTCGAGCTCGGTAACCACGATGTCGATATTGTCACCGCCAATGCCGTGCGACAGCGCCATGATGGGTTTGCCATTGTAGGTTCCGCCAATGGTGTGGAACTCTCGACTCGACACCTCAAAGTCTTGCGTGTCGAAGTAGGATGCAATCATGTTGACACGACTGGGATCGCCGCAGATGATGATGTTGTCGGCGAGTTGCTCGGGTTTCAGATGAATGTGGAAGATGGAACCATCATCATTGATGATCATCTCAGAATCGGGGATGTATTTTTTTTCCATTTTTTTGAGGTTTGGATTAATTATTCTACGTTTTGTTAACAAAAAGCAAAATTAATCATTTTATTTCAAACCGCTGCCATAATGGGGGATTTTTTTTGAAAAAAGTAGCAAAAAAAGAGATTTATGATAAAATAACTGAAAATTATGGATATTATCTGTGCAGTTTGGCGACAAAAGATTAACTTTGTAGGAGAAAATTCTTTTGGAATGACTAAGATAGTAAAGATATTTCTGCTCGTGAGCTTGGCGCTTTTCTTGAATGGCTGTTTCACAGGTGTGGAAAGTACAAAGAAGATTACCGAGAAAGACGTGCAACGTGCCATCCAGCAGATGGAGAATGGCAATCGTGGGTCGTCGATTCATGTGGCTGCCGACTCGCTGACAGTTTGGCACGAAGGCAAGAGTTTTTGGTGTGTCGATAATCAGGCTCGGCTCATATTCAAGCCGTCGGTTAACTATGACATAGACACATTGGCGCTTAAAGGCAATAAACTGATCTATTCGGGTTATGGCACTAATAAGCAGCTAGATAATAGCGAGGTGGTGGATATCTACTTTGATTTTGACGGTCTGCATCTTGTTTATCCCACAGGAAAGACGCTTGCAGAGGTGAACCGCCACTCGTTTGCTATTCCTTTTTTAATTGATGATGATGTGGTTAAAGATATAGCTAATCAGCTGGTGAATAAGACGGTTTATGTCAAGACTCCAATTTGGTATGGCATTAATGATGGCTATCAGATTAATGGTCGCCGGTTTGTCCCTGTTGTGATTACTGCTATCAAACCTGGCGACAAGGTGCATCCGCTCCGAGTAGAGTTCCGTGCCGCCGATAACGGAGATGAGGCATTTTTGTGGATGAAGGTGCCTGGCTCAGAGGGAGTAGGTCGTGATTTCGACTCGCTGTTCTCTTTTACCGATATCCGTAAGCAATATCCCGACATCTCCCCATCTATTTGGAGCAATATTGTATATGGCAAGGTTGCCGAGGGCATGACTAAGGAGGAGTGCCGCTTGGCTATGGGTAATCCTGCGAATGTGCGCCAGTTGCCTGACCAGTCGGGATTGCGAGAATACTGGTACTATGATGGCGGACGATACCTGTTCTTTGTAGATGGCCTGTTGAAAGAATTCAGATAAATGGATGACAATCGTCTTAAAATAACGATTTTGGGCAGTGGCACCAGCACTGGAGTTCCGCAGATAGGGTGTCAGTGTGAAGTGTGCCAATCGAGCGACCCACGTGATAAGCGGTTGCGCCAATCGGCCCTTGTGGAATGGCATGGGAGGCGGATCTTAATAGACTGCGGCCCCGACTTCCGTCAGCAGATTCTCAGCACTGGCGACGCTCATCTCGACGCATTGCTCATCACTCATATCCACTATGACCACATTGGTGGTCTTGAGGAACTGCGTGGTTTCAGCAATTTCCCGATTTATGCTCGCTGTGACGTGATAGATGCATTGCATCAGCGGCTGTCGTACTGCTTTTCAGAGCATCCCTACCCTGGTGTGCCACATTACAACTTAGTGGAGATCAATGACAAAGATCCATTTGATTGTGCAGGCATCACAGTAGAGCTTATTCCGGTGTTTCATTACAAATTGCCTATCTTGGGCTTCAAGATTGGTAATTTGGCCTATATCACCGATTGCAAGACTATCGCTCAAGAGCAGATTGAGCGGTTGCGGGGTGTGCCATTGCTTGTGCTTAACGCTTTACGTTTTGAAGAGCATATCTCTCACATATCACTATCGCAGGCGTTAGAAATTATAGAACAGATAAATCCTGATAGAGCGGTACTCATACACATGAGCCACAAAATCGGGTTGCATGCCGAGACCTCAAAATTACTGCCTAAAGGCGTGGAACTAGCCTATGACGGTATGAGTATAATGGTGTGAACTTGAACAGATAACCAAGAACTAAAAATTGAAAATATGGCAACAGTTGACGACAAAAAAATCATCTTCTCAATGGTGGGGGTGAGCAAGACAATTCAGCAAAACCAGAAACAGATTCTCAAAAACATCTATCTTTCCTTTTTCTATGGAGCTAAGATTGGCATCATTGGTCTTAATGGCGCGGGTAAATCCACTTTGATGAAAATCATTGCTGGAATAGAAAAACAGTACCAAGGTCAAGTGGTATTTGCCCCAGGATATAGTGTGGGTTATCTACCTCAGGACCCGCAACTTGACCCAACCAAGACTGTGAAGGAAGTGGTTCAGGAAGGCGTGCAGCACGTGGTTGACGCTCTTAAGGAATATGAGGAGATAAACCAGAAGTTTGGTTTGCCCGAATATTATGAAAATGAGGATAAGATGAATGAGCTGTTTGCTCGCCAAGCTGAGTTGCAGGATATCATCGACGCTACCGACGCTTGGAATCTTGACAGCCGCTTAGAGCGCGCTATGGATGCTCTGCGTTGTCCTCAGGGAGATGAGAGCACCGAGCATCTGAGTGGTGGCGAGCGCCGTCGCGTGGCGTTGTGCCGACTTTTGCTGCAGAAACCCGATGTGCTCCTGCTTGATGAGCCTACCAACCACCTTGATGCCGAGTCGATTGACTGGCTCGAGCAGCACTTGCAGCAATACGAGGGTACTGTGATTGCTGTTACCCACGACCGCTACTTCCTCGATCATGTGGCAGGATGGATTCTTGAGCTCGACCGTGGCGAGGGTATCCCATGGAGGGGCAACTACAGTAGTTGGCTTGAGCAGAAGACCCAGCGATTAGCACAAGAGGAGAAGACCGAGAGTAAGCGCCGCAAGACTCTGCAACGTGAGCTTGAATGGGTTCGTATGGCACCAAAAGCACGTCAGGCAAAGGGCAAGGCACGTCTCAACAGTTACGATAAACTTCTCAACGAAACCGTGAAAGAGAAAGAGGAGAAACTCGAAATCTTCATCCCCAATGGTCCTCGCTTGGGCAATAAGGTGATAGAGGCTCAGCATGTAGCAAAAGCCTTTGGCGACAAGCTGCTATTTGACGACCTCAACTTTATGCTGCCGCCAAATGGAATTGTGGGTGTGATAGGTCCTAACGGTGCAGGAAAGACTACACTTTTCCGACTTATTATGGGCCTTGAGAAACCCGATAGCGGTACCTTTGAAGTAGGTGAGACGGTGAAGGCGGTGTATGTTGACCAACAGCACACTAGCATTGATCCAGAAAAGACTGTCTATGAGGTGATTTCAGGTGGGGTGGAGCTGCTGCGT
The DNA here is from genome assembly GCA_017964485.1 of Muribaculaceae bacterium. GTDB lineage: Bacteria > Bacteroidota > Bacteroidia > Bacteroidales > Muribaculaceae > Sodaliphilus. Next base: position 3,583 of record JAGCRW010000030.1, read on the forward strand.
ATGGGAGGTCGTGACGTGAATGCTCGCGCCTACTTGTCGCGTTTCAACTTCTCGGGCGTTGACCAGCAGAAGAAATGCGGAGTGCTTAGCGGCGGCGAGCGAAACCGTCTGCAGTTGGCTTTGGCTCTTAAAGAAGAAGGCAACGTGTTGCTGCTTGATGAGCCTACCAATGATATTGACGTTAATACCCTGCGCGCCCTTGAGGAAGGTCTTGACGACTTCGCTGGCTGCGCTGTTGTAATCAGCCACGATCGTTGGTTCCTCGACCGCATCTGCACCCATATTCTCGCTTTTGAAGGCGACAGTAACGTCTTCTTCTTCGAAGGCTCTTACTCTGAGTACGAAGAGAACAAACTCAAGCGTCTTGGCAAAGAAGAACCTACCCGCGTGCGTTATCGCAAACTTGTGAGTGATTGATATTTGATATTAATAAAACAAAACGGCTCATCATTGATGGGCCGTTATTGTTTTGTCATGTGATATTGTGATTACTCGCCTTTGATGGCTGCTACGCCCGGGAGGACTTTACCCTCGATGGCTTCGAGCATGGCACCGCCGCCAGTGGAGACGTAAGACACTTGATCGGCGAGGCCGAACTTGTTGACAGCTGCTACAGAGTCACCACCACCAACGAGAGAGTAAGCGCCATTCTTGGTTGCCTCGGCAACGTACTTAGCGATTTCGCCAGTACCTTTGGCAAAGTTCTCAAACTCAAACACGCCAACAGGGCCATTCCACAGGATGGTCTTGCTATTCATGATAATCTCTTTCCACAGTGCGAGTGAAGCAGGGCTGGCATCCATACCTTCCCATCCGTCCTCGATGTTGTGGGTGTCGAAAATGCGCTGCTCGGTGTCGTTCTTGAACTCACGGCCTGCTACAGTGGCAACAGAGAGCTGAACGTGAACACCTTTCTTTTTGGCCTCGGCGAGCACGTTGAGAGCCTCTGGCATCAGGTCGTCCTCGTGGAGCGAGTTGCCAATGCGTCCACCCTCTGCTTTGAAGAATGTGAATCCCATACCACCACCAATGATGAGGTTGTCAACCTTATCGAGGAGGTTTTTGATAACGGCGAGCTTCGATGAAACCTTACTGCCACCAATAATAGCAGTGAATGGGTGCTGAGCGTTCTTGAGCACATTGTCGATAGCAGTCACCTCTTTCTCCATGAGCAGACCGAGCAACTTGTTGTCATCATCGAAGTAGTCGGCTATAACAGCGGTAGAAGCGTGACGACGATGAGCGGTGCCGAAGGCATCGTTCACATAGCAGTCAGCATAGTTGGCAAGTGTCTTGGCAAATTCGGTCTGACGTGTCTTCATCTCTTTCTTGGCATCGTTGTAGGCAGGGTCTTCCTTGTCAATGCCCACAGGTTTGCCTTCCTCCTCGGGATAGAAGCGCAGGTTCTCGAGCAACAGCACCTCGCCTGGTTTAAGAGCGGCAGCAGCGTCGGCAGCCTTTCCGCAGTCAGGGGCAAATTTCACCTCGGTGCCGAGAGCAGCCGCAACATCGTCAACAATCTGGCTCAGAAAGAGCTTTGGGTTGACTTTGCCTTTAGGCTTGCCCATGTGTGACATCACTACGAGAGAACCACCGTCGGCGAGAATCTTCTTAAGTGTGGGCAACGCACCGCGTATGCGGGTGTCGTCGGTAACCTTACCTTCCTCATTCAAAGGAACATTGAAATCAACACGTACGATTGCCTTCTTGCCGGCAAAGTTGTAATCGTTAAAATTAGCCATTTTGAAAAGTATTTAAATTATTACCTAATTTTTTTCGAGTGCAAAGTTAGAAAAAAAAATGAGAATAAAAAAGAAGTTTATGGTGTATAGTTAATGGAAGCTTGATTACTTTGTAATTAATGTAACATTTTTAATTAAGATAATATCTTTGTTGAGTGTTTTTATTAAGAAAAATGTATAAAAATGACTTGGAAGAGAGTGTGATTGTAAAAAAATAATTATATTTGCAAAATAATACCATTAATGTTGAAACACTATTCTATAAATAATCGAGGAAAACACTTGTTTTATATATAATCATTAAAAATTCAATGCGTATGAAAAAGATTTTTACATTAGCAATGATGTTGCTCTGCGTGGTTTCTATGATGGCTAATTGGCAACCCAGTGACACAGAGGCAATCAGACTAGATGCTGAAGGCACCAATGGTCAAGTTCAGATGAAGACCATCAGGACAGATGATGGCAAGATTATCCTCAGCTGGTTGAGAGGTGAGAATATCAACAACGTGTTCTCTTATCAACTGCATTTGCAGATTTTTGATGCTCAGGGCAATGCGTTGTTTGGTGACGAAGGTATTATAGTTTGTGACAAGCGCACTCGTACTTGGACAACCGACTATGCTCTGGCCTTGGCTCCCAACGGCGACATTCTTTTGGCTTATACCGACATTCGCAATGATCCTGATGAGGAGAATGCTGAGACCTATCTCTATCGTTACACTCAGGCAGGTGAGCCCGTGTGGGATGCTGACGGCATCTTGTTCCCATCAGGAAAAATTCATGAGAATGCTTTGTCGGTAGAAGACATCGCTCCTGTCATGTGCGTGAGTGGCGACAACATCTATGCCGCAGTAAATCACACCGAATATTATATGGAAGAGGCCAACGAGAACAATTGGTCTCCCTCTCCATGGTTCCCAAATCAACCGATGCCTGATTCGGTCCTTGTAAATGAGGGCAAGTGGTTGATTTATAATTTCAACAATGATGGCACTGTTGCCAATGAGGCTCCAAAAGAGAATCTTTCCAAGATTTTGGTCATGCAGTCATCGGCTAACGGAAATATTTATCTTGTATATGATAATAAGGATTATGGTTTAAGTGCTGAGATGCTCGATGCCAACTTGACAAACGCGTGGAACGACCCCCTCGTTATTGAGCAAAGAGCGATTACCACTGGCCAGTTCGTAGCAACTCCTATAACTGCTGTTGACGAATATGGTGTACTTATGTTAACCTATAGAGTATTAAGCGATTTCTATGGATATCAAGTTATAAACTTCCTCTATCCTGAAGGGGTATATGCTGAGGATCCTGTAACTCTGGCAGGAAACATCGATGGTGATGCAGGTTCTGCTGCCATGGGCGTGAAGGAAGACCGTGCAATGGTTGCATGGGAATATGCTTATTCGTCTTCGGAGTATCGTATGAATGTAAATGTCGTTGATGATAACAACTTCTACTGCTGGGAAGACGACTACATGTATGGACGCACATTGGAAACCAATGATATGTGGGGATATAAACCCGTAGCGGTAATTCCAGTTGCTGACGGATGGGTAATTCTTTATGGAAACTGCACAAGCTGGAATGGCGCCAACTTCATGGTTGTAAAGATAAGTGATGAAGGTGAAACCGTTTGGAGCAAGCAGATTTGTGAGGACAATTTCAAGTCAAGCGGTTTCTCAGTAGTTTATGACGATAAGAACGCTTACATTTTCTATACACAAGACCCGACCTACAAAGATGCCGATGGAGGTATGTATGTCATGTGTGTTGATATCGCTGGTGAAATGGATGCTATCGATAAGGTGGATAACAATGAAGAAGTTATCTCAACCGAGATTTACACTATCGACGGCCGACGTGTAAACTGCCTGCAAGATGGTGTAAACATCATCCGCACAACATATAAGGGTGGCAAGGTTACTACTACCAAAGTAATACGCTAATACACATCCTTAAACGATTAACAAGAAATCGCCTGGCAGTGTCTTACTGTCAGGCGATTTTATAATGTCTTGCGATAGCAACCAGCAAAGCAAACGATAATTTAGTGCTTGCTGGCGTCGATGATGATTAGGTCCTCGTCGTCGTTCTGTGTCTTGTCATCATTAAGTTCGTCCTCAATGTCGTTTACATCTTCCATGCTGAAGTCGCCGATGAGTTGGAATAACGTGAGCTGGCGGTCGTGCTCGTTGATGAGTAGCACCACTTCGTTGAATCTTTCGCTACGGGCAGGGTAGGCGTAGATGGCGACTTTTTCCTGCTTATTAGCACTCGAGCGGAAAATCATTTGATATTTTTTGGTGTCATCAAGGTCTTTGAGAATCTTCTGGGCCTTTTTCACAGCTTTTTTCTTGCTGGTTGAGATGAATTGAATGTTCTTCACCTTCTTGAGTATTCCAGTAGGTATGGGAGTTGCTTTGAGGATGTCGTTACCACCCAGTTTCTCGATGCCTTTTATCATAAATTCTGGCATATTGAAGCAATACACATCATCGAGTTGAGCCACTTTATCGACGGCTGTCGATTGGGCATTAGCATTAATTCCAGTCATTGCCACGATGGCAATTATCGCTATAGTTTTCAACAGTGTTCTCATCATTTTTAGCGTGTTTTTAGTATGTTATTAATGATTTTATTGGCAAAAGTAGTGCATTTTTTGGCAAAAATGATGATTATTGCAGTTAATATTTCGTTATTAACAATTTTTTTTATACTTTAGCGGTCTGAAAAATGCGATTAAGCGAGTCAAAATTGAGCTTGCACAAAACTTTGTGAGCGTGAGCATTTTATTTAAAACAAAGAGAATATCGTTGACTATGAACCATAAGAAATCGTTATACGCAATAATGTCGTTGCTGATACTGATGTCGATTGCTATCAGTTCGTGTAAAGGAAAGAGCGAAGTGACACTTACCAATGACTCTATAGAAGTAGAGGACTCTTTCAAGAAAAGCAACGGTGAGTTGTGCAAAATCAAGACAAAAGTAGTGATTTCCTATCCCGAAGAGTACAAGGATGACGGGAACACTCAAAAGTTGAAGGATTTGTTCTGTAAATCAGTTCTCCATTGTCCTGATACAGTGAGCGATGTGAAGTCGGCCTTAAACAATTACGCTAAGTTGATAATTACTCAGAATTCGCCTCTTCAGGTTAGTCAAGAGAGTGCAGTTGTCGAAGATGATTACGACAATATCGATGTCGATAATTTTGAGATTACAGTAAGAATCACTAATGTTTTTAATGATAATGATTTGCTCTCGTTCTGCGTCGAGAAGATAGTGAAGAAGAATGACAAGCAGACATCGGTAACACATCGTTATGTTAATCTTGACTTGGAAACGATGAAAAAGTTGACTCACAATGATTTGATTATGAGCAACAGCGAGGGTCAAATCAATGAAATGTTAAAGTCAAAACTCAAAGAACAAGAAGGTGCTAAAGGTGAGGAAGAATTAAATAACTTGGGTTATTATAACTTGCAAAACCTTTGCATTACCGATAATTTCTACTTCAGCGACGATGGCATCACATGGTGTTATGAACCTGGGGTAATTGCGGTGCCGGCAGTGGGAGAGACCTCGTTGTTGTTGCCATTTGAGGAACTGATGCGTTTTAAATGTGAAGAGTCTGTTTTAAATCGTATTTAATTGTTTCAATGGAAATTATAAAAAAATACTTTCCCGAGTTAAGTGAAAATCAGTTGCAGCAGTTTGAGGTGCTGATGCGTCTTTATCCCGAGTGGAATGAGAAAATAAATGTTATATCACGAAAGGACATCTCCAACCTTGAGGTGAACCACTTACTGCACTCACTGGCGCTTGTCAAGTTTGTGAAATTCATGCCACAGACCACAGTTATGGACTTGGGTACTGGCGGTGGTCTTCCTGGACTTCCACTTGCCATCTATTATCCTGAGGTGAAGTTCCATCTGGTAGACCGAGTGGGCAAGAAATTGCGTGTTGCACAAGATATTGCAGAGAAGGCAGGGTTGACGAATGTATCCTTTCAGCATGGCGACGTGCTGGAGGTGAAGGGGAAATTCGACTTTGTAGTAAGCCGTGCTGTGATGCCGCTTGGTGACATGCTGAAGTTGGTGCGCCGATTTATTAGCCCCGAAAACCATAATGCTGTTCCCAATGGACTGCTGTGTCTCAAAGGTGGAGACCTTGAGGACGAACTGTCTCGTTTTAAGAAAAATGTGCTTGTTGACGAGATAAGCAGTTACTTTAAAGAAGACTTCTTCAAGACCAAGAAAATCGTTTATTATCCTGTTTAATAATACAGATAGATGAAGATTTCCCGATTTACAATGAACCCTTTTGGCATGAATTGCTACATCTTGTGGAGCGTGCCAGGGGGTGAGTGCATAGTAGTTGACCCTGGCATGATGCTGGAGAGAGAGAATGACATGATAACCTCTTTTATCGATGGCAATAATTTGACTTTAAAACACATATTGTTGACGCACTGCCATATTGACCACGCTAGTGGTGCGCGATGGTTGTCGCAGCATTATGGTGTTGACATTGAGGCGGGTGCCGAAGAGGCTGTTATTGCCGAAAACATGCCCATTCAGGCACAGCGATTTGGTTTGAAAATCGATTCAAGTCCCCTCGTTATCGACAAGATACTATCTGAAGGCGATGTAATCACACTTGCTGGCGAGGATATTAAGGTGCTTGAGACTCCTGGCCATTCTCCTGGTTCGCTGTCGTTTTATATAGCCGAAAGCGCGGTTATTCTTACTGGCGACGTAATTTTCCAGAGTAGCATAGGCCGCACCGACTTGCTTGGCGGGTCTTTCAGTCAGTTGATAGATGTAATAAAAACTAAAATACTTACCTTGCCTGCTGACACGGTGATTGCTCCTGGACATGGAGACACCACCACCGTTGCCGACGAGAAGATTTACAATCCATATATATAATTTTTCTTCCATTCAACCTGCTTTCAATTTGTAATTTGTTGCTTGAAAAATTGGTCGTTTTTAGGTGCTTTTTGTGCCCTGTGGGGCTTGAAAAACGCATTATTGACAAATTTTAAGCAATAATATGAAAAAATACCATAATAGTTTTTTTTGTTTTCAAAGAAAATAGTATTTTTGCAGTTAGATTGAAGGTTGATGAGGAAGCTTATTGTAATATTGACTCTTGTCTTTTCGTTGGCAATATCGTCGATAGCGAGCGGCAAAGTTCAGTGGCGGGAGGTCTCTGGAGAGATACAGGGTAAAAGCCTTACCGATGCGCGCGCTAGCGACGGTGTTGAGATTTACCAGCGCAGTGGAGCTATTACAATAAAGACTCAGCACACGATACAAGTGAAGGTTTTCACTATTCTTGGACTGTTGGTGTCGCAAGCGACTCTGCCGCCAGGAACATCGGAATTAAGACTAAACCGCGGCATTTATTTGGTTAAGATAGGAAACATAACCCAAAAAGTAGCAATTTAGAAGTCCTATTATCAACATGTTTTTTGTGATATGTGTCCTGTCAATGATATAACTTTTTAATACACAATTACTAAATTATGACAAACTTAGAGAACATTAATTGGAGTAGCCTGCCTTTTGGTTATGTGAAGGCCGACTATAATGTACGTTGCACCTACAAAGATGGCAAATGGGGTGAGATTGAGGTTAGTGATTCAGAATTTGTTAACATTCACATCGCTGCAACCTGCTTACACTATGGTCAAGAAATCTTTGAAGGACTAAAGGCTTTCCGTGGTAGAGATGGTAAGATTCGCATCTTCCGTCCTGAGGCAAATGCCCAGCGCCTGATTAATAGTGCCAAAGGTATCAAGATGGCTCCAGTGCCCGAAGAACTTTTCTTAGAGATGGTAAAGAAGGTTGTTAAGCTCAATGAGCGCTTCATTCCTCCCTATGAGAGTGGCAGTTCACTTTACATTCGTCCAGTAGAGATTGGAACAGAGGCTAGAGTTGGTGTTAAGCCAGCTGACGAGTACATGCTTATCATCTTTGTTACCCCTGTTGGCCCTTATTTCCCCGAAGGCTTCAAGCCAACAAAGGTTGCAGTATATCGTGAGTATGACCGTGCAGCACCTTGCGGTACAGGACGCTGGAAAGTGGGTGGCAACTATGCTTGCGGTATGGGAGCTACAGCGCGTGCTCAGGAGAATGGTTTCTCAGCAGTGCTCTTCCTTGACCCAAAAGAAAAGAAATATCTCGACGAGTGTGGTCCTGCTAACTTCTTCGCAATTAAGGGCAACAAGTACATTACTCCAAAGAGTGGTTCAATCCTGCCCTCTATCACCAATATGAGCCTTCAGCAGATTGCTAAGGACATGGGACTTGAGGTTGAGTGTCGTCCTATCCCCATTGAGGAACTTGCTGAGATTGACGAGGCTGCAGAGTGCGGCACTGCTGCAGTGTGCTCGCCATTGAGTGAGATTTATGACTTTGACAACGATAAGACCTATGTTATCTCTAAAGATGGTAACCCTGGTCCCGTTGTTACTGAGCTTTACAAGCGTCTTCAGGGCATCCAGAAGGGTGACATCGAGGACACTCACGGTTGGAACACAATTCTTGACTAATCGTTAAGAAACGACTAAATCCAAAAACAGTATCAGGTGTGTCGCATCCACTCAATAGGAGAGATGTGACACATCTTTTTTGAAATAATAATCATCACCTAAAGAAATGATTGACACATTTTCAATAATTTATCGCTTTTATGAACCGGACAGCGCCCTGTGTGAGTTGCTTATCAAACACAGCACTCAGGTGGCCGAGTTGTCGAAGCAATTTGCGATGCGCTTAATCGATAATCATGTTCCAGTTGACATCGAATTTGTTGAGGAGGCTGCGATGCTTCACGACATTGGCATTCTGCATACAGATGCACCAGGCATCTACTGCTATGGCACTGAACCTTACATTCGGCATGGAGTGTTGGGTAGAGCAATGCTAGATGAGGTAGGGCTTTTCAGGCACGCCCTCGTGTGTGAGCGTCACACTGGCACAGGCTTGTCGTTGAGGGATATAGAGGATAGAGGCCTACCCCTGCCACATCGCGATCTGTTGCCATTGAGCATAGAAGAGAAAATTGTGTGCTATGCCGATAAATTCTTCAGCAAATCTCATCCCGAAGCGATTCGCTCAGTAGATATCACTCGCAGTAAACTGGTGAAATTTGGTGAAGAGACCATTGCTCGTTTTGATGAAATGCTTGCAATGTTTGGTGCTCCAGATTACTCTAGATTATGACGTCAAAATCACTATGGAATGCATATTATTCGGTCTTTAAAAAGTTTAATAATTGTCAATGTTGAGGTAATATTGTGAGAATTGATTAATTTTGCAGGTTATTTCGACTATTAATGACCAGTAAGAGTCTTAAAATATTGTTATGGTTCATAGTGGCAGCCATCTCGTTTGCTACTATCCCAGCGTGGGCACAGCATCAGTCTGGTGCTGTGAGGATGAGACCTCGTGTTCCAGCAGGTGATAGTATTGCTATTGCACGTGCCGACAGCCTGAGAATGGTTCGTGGCGATAGCCTTAGAACGGCACGTCGTGACAGCCTTGCCGCGCCTCGCGATACATCTCGCTTCAAAAAGACAAGAGCTATTGACCTTGACAATACAGTGAAGTTCTCTTCTAAAGACTCGGTTGTACTCATTGGCCGCAATGATTTGCGGTTCTATGGTAGCAGCGAAATCAATTATGATGACATAAAGCTCACAGCTTCGTCCATAACGATGAATATGGACAGCAATGTGGTGCATGCCATTGGCGTCCCCGACTCAATAGGTGAACTACAAGGGACTCCAGTATTTACGGACCCTAGTGGTGAGTATAAGTCGAAGATTATGGCTTTCAACTTCAAGACTAAGAAAGGTCTGATTACCGACATCATCACCGAGCAAGGCGAAGGTTACCTTACTGGTGGAATTACCAAGAAACACGAAGATGATGAGTATCACATTATGAATGGCCGTTACACCACCTGCGACAATCATGAGCATCCACACTTCTATTTCCAGATTACCAAGGCTAAAATGCGGCCTAAGAAGAACGTAATAACTGGTCCAGCCTATATGGTGCTTGAGGATTTGCCTCTACCACTGGCGGTGCCGTTTGCGTTCTTCCCGTTCACCAATAAATACTCAAGCGGTATTCTCGTGCCTACGTTTGGCGAGGATTACAATCGAGGTTTCTACTTGCGCAATGGCGGCTATTATTTCGCTCTGGGTCAGTATCTTGACTTAGCCCTCACAGGCGAGATCTATACACGGGGATCTTGGGGCGTGACTGCGCAGTCAAACTACAACAAGCGTTATAAGTTCTCGGGACACTTCAGCGCAAGCTATCTCACCACTATCACTGGTGACAAAGGTGATCCCGACTATTATAAGGCGCATAACTTTTCGCTTCAGTGGAGTCACACACAGAACTCAAAAGCCAACCCCAATATGCAGCTCTCGGCAAGTGTGAACTTCGCTACTAGCGGTTATTCACGAAATAACCTAACTGATTATTATAGTAGCACATTCACAGAGAACACTAAGAGTTCGACTGTGAACTGGTCCTATAATTTCCCTAACTCCAAATGGAGCGTATCGGCGACAGCGAGTGTGTCGCAACGCTCTTCGGACTCTACGCTTACCGTCTCGTTCCCTAATTTCACTGTCACTATGGCGCAAATATCTCCTTTCAAGCGTAAAAAGGCTGTGGGAGCAGAGCGGTGGTATGAGAAGATTAAACTTTCTTATTCTGGCAGATTCCAGAACTCTCTTACTGCCAAAGAGAACGAGTTTTTCCACAAGAGTCTAGTGAAGGACTGGCGTAATGGTTTTTCTCACACAGTTCCCATTTCAGCAACATTTAATGTGTTTAAATATATAAATATCACGCCTTCGATTACCTTGAACGATCGCATGTATACGAGTAAAATCAAGCAGTCATGGGACCCCAATGCCAGTGCTGTAGTGCGGGATACCACCTATAGTTTCTACAACCTTTTTGACTTCTCGGCATCGATATCTTTGAGCACTAAGCTATATGGTTTCTACAAGCCGTTGAAATTCATGGGTGATAAACTGCAGATGGTTCGCCATGTGATTACGCCCACTGTGTCGTTTTCGGCAGGTCCTGACTTTGGCTCGAAGTTCTGGGGGTATTATGGCCACTATTCTTATACCGATCAGCAAGGTACAGTTCGTGATGTGCAGTATCCCTATTTTCAGCATGGCGTGTATGGACAGCCAGGAAGTGGAAGAAATGGAATTCTCTCTTATTCAATAGCCAACAATCTAGAGGCAAAGGTCAAGAGCGACCAGGACAGCACGGGTTACAAGAAAATATCAATTATAGAGAACCTCACATTGTCGCAGTCTTATAACTTTGCTGCCGACTCGCTGCAGTGGAGTAACCTTCAAACCTCGATATTGCTGCGTCTCACAAAGAGCTTCAATCTCAACTTGAGTGCTACATGGGATGTGTATAAATATGGGTTGAATGAATATGGCAACCCAGTGCGCATCAATAAACTACGCCTGTTCCATGGCGGTGGCTGGGGACGATTGTCGAGTACTGGAACTTCGTTCTCTTACACTTTCAACAATGATACATTCAAGAAATTGTTTGGGCGAAAAGGCAAGTCAGATGAGAAGGCCAAAAACACACCCAACCGAGGATCAACAACCGAGGAAGAAAGCAGTGGAGGCAAGGTTGAAGGTAGTGATATACCCATGCGTCCAGATGGATACATGAAATGGGAATGCCCATGGAGCTTAACTATCAATTATTCTTTGAACTATGGTTATGGTGCGTTCGACTATAAGAAGTTGGAGTATAAAGGCAAATTCACTCATAACCTTAGTTTCAATGGTAATATTCGTCCCACAAAGAATTGGAATATAAGTTTTTCGGGAAGTTATAATTTTGACTCCCATAAGATTGCTTACATGAATTGCTCGGTGAGTCGTGAGATGCACTGCTTTGTGATGAGTGCCAGCTTTGTGCCTGTGGGGCCTTATAAGTCCTATAACTTCCACATAGCAGTTAAGTCGAGCATCTTGAGCGACTTCAAGTATGACAAGCATTCCAGCTACAGCAATGGTGTACAGTGGTACTAATATCTGGCTGAAGTTTTTTAGTTATTTGTTTTGACAATTTCGGTATTAATTGAAAAACATTTGGAGGGAACCAATCTTTGATGTATTTTTGTATCGTAATAATAACACATAAGGCAAATCAATAAAAGTAATCACTATTTTTTTCATCAATGGGGCGTTGATCGTTGAGAAACGTGACATAACGCCTAAAATGCTAAAGGACCAAACCGCCTTTAGCATTTTTGTTTTATTTGGGAAGGAAATATGAAATGTTACTCTAGGTTGACTACTGTGATTCCTGCACCTCCAAGTTGAACGTGTTCATCGTGATAGTTTTTCACGTCAGGAACGGTGTTTAGGTATTGTCGGATGGCAACTTTCAATGCTCCGGTACCTGTGCCGTGGAGGATACGCAGTGTTTTGTAAGAGAATTGAATGGCATCATCTAGGAAATAGGTGACTGCCTGTATTGCCTCATCGGCGCGCATGCCTCGCACGTCGATTTCGCTTTTGAAATTTAATTGTCGTGCTCTTATGTCGTCGGCAGTAGATTTGGTGATAGATGGTTTTTCACGCGCCTCTGTTTTGCGCATTGTTCTCTCAAGTCGTTCAGTCTCAACACGGGTTTTTAGACTGCCAAAAGCCACAATGGCATATTTCTCGTCGAGGCTGATAATCGTGCCTACTGTTGACGTTCCTCCCTTAAGCAACACGTTGTCGCCTGGTAATAGGGGACGGTCTTTGTCGTCTTTCTTGATGATGTGTTTTTTCTTGGTCTTCTCTTTCTGTGGTGGAGGTGTCGTGCCCACTTTGCGCAGCGGCTTTATTTCCTTTAGATTGTCTTGCTGTTCTTCCTCGGCAAGGCGACGTTTAAAGTCTTCGAGTTGCTGTCGCACGAGTCGTGTCTTTTCCTTCTCGGCCTCAGCCTCCTTTATACTTTTGATAGTTTGCTCCACCTGCGAGTTGCTCTTGGCGATGATGTCAAGAGCTTCGTTTCTTGCCTCTTTGAGGATGGCTTTGTACTCACTATTAAGCTTTTCGAGGCGTTCGTTATACTGTTCGGCGATGGCGTTGAGTTTCTTCTCCTTTTGGTGAATGTCATATCGCTTGTTCTCCCAGTATTTGCGGTCGCGCACTATATCAAGCAGGTACTTGTCCATATTGATATAATCACTGCCCACAATTTCGCTGGCCTTGTCGATTACCTCACGTGGGATACCAGTCTTGCGAGCAATCTCTATGGCAAACGAACTACCTGGATAGCCAATCGAAAGTTGGAACAGCGGTTTCATATGCTGACGGTCATAGAGCATGGCGCCATTGACTATGCCTTGAGTCTCATCAGCAAAGTGCTTGAGGTTCTGGTAGTGAGTTGTTATCACGCCCATAATACGAGACTTGTTGAGCTGGTCAAGAATGGCTTGGGCTATAGCGCCGCCAATTTGAGGCTCAGTGCCGCTGCCAAACTCGTCGATAAGCACCAATGAGCGTTTATTGCCTCTTACGAGGAACGTCTTCATGTTCTGCAGATGGCTGCTATAGGTGCTTAGGTCATCCTCGATGCTCTGTTGGTCGCCTATGTCAATGAAGATGCTGTTGAACATCCCCATGTGCGAGTTGTAATAAACAGTGGGGAGTACGCCGCATTGCATCATATATTGCACCACGCCCACAGTCTTAAGACATACCGACTTGCCTCCCGCGTTAGGACCAGAGATGAGCAGAATGCGCCGCTGACGGTTTAGTTCTATATTTAGCGGCACAACCTCTTTGCCCTGATCCCGTAGTGCGAGCAATAAGGCAGGGTGCACTGCATGGTAGAGTTCCACATGCGGGTCTTTCTCGATGTGAGGCAGTTGCCCGTCAACATCTTGCGCAAAGACCGCTTTGGCACGAATGAAGTCAAAAAGCCCTAGCACACGATAAGTGGCAATCAGTTCTTCGGCATGAGGCCTTATCATGTCGGTAACCTCAGTGAGGATGCGCACTATTTCTCGCTTCACCTCGCTTTCGGCCTCGCGGATGCGGTTGTTGGTTTCAACTACTTCTTCGGGTTCTATGAAGATAGTGCGTCCGCTAGCGCTTTCGTCATGGACAATGCCTCGCAGTTTGCGTTTGTGCATTGGCGAGACAGGGATTACGAGTCTGCCATCACGCACGCTAGGAGTTGTGTCTTTGTCAAGATATCCCGCCTCACGACCAGCATTGATGACATTACGTAGCAACCCATTTATGCTGGCTGTTGCATTGGCGATGGCGCGACGCAACTCTTGCAGCAGTGGTGAGGCGTTGTCCTTGATGTTTCCGTTCTTGTCAAGAATGCGGCTTATCCCTGCCACAATGTCGGGGAACGATTGCATGGTCTTTGCAAGGCGTGCCAGATTAGGGTAGCGGAGAGTCTCCTCCTCGCTTGTTCGCTCAAAGAAACGACCTATCTCGCCCACTGTTGTCAATGAGCGCTGCAGATTGAAAAGGTTCTCTTCGCTCAGATGGCTTCCTGGAACAGCAATCTCCTTGAGCGGACTACGCAAGTCGAAGAAATGATTTAACGGGAACTCGCGTTTAGATTGCAGGATAGAGAGAAATTCATTGGTCTGGTTGAGCCACAGAGTCACTTCTTGGAGGTTTGAGGAGAATCGCATCTTCTCACAACAATCCTTTCCCATGGTACTGACACACCGTGAGTTAATCTCTTTACGAATTGTTGTAAAACCTATTTTTGACTCAAAGTTGCTCGGGTAGATCATAATTTGTTGTAAAAAGGGGTGTCCTGAAGATGAAAAAGAACACCCCTTAAATTGTAAAAAATGTAGTACTTTTAGAAAGCAGTTACAATGCCCATGAAGTCGGCTGCTTTAAGCGAAGCGCCACCAATGAGTCCGCCATCAATGTCGGGCTTAGCAAACAGCTCGGGAGCGTTGCTTGGCTTGCAGCTACCACCATAGAGGATAGTGGTGTCATCGGCAAGTGCTTTACCAAATTTCTCGGCAATGAGACCGCGAATGAAAGCGTGAACTTCCTCGGCTTGGTCGCTGGTAGCAGTCTTGCCTGTACCAATTGCCCAAATGGGCTCGTAGGCAATCACGATGTTTGCCCATTGCTCAGGAGTGAGGTGGAACAAAGACTCGCTGATTTCGGCTTTAATAACGTCCTCAACCTTGCCTGCTTCTCTCTCCTCAAGGCTTTCGCCGCAGCAGAAGATCACTTTAAGTCCTGCCTCAAGCGCAAGGTCAACTTTAGTCTTGAGCATTTCGTTGCTCTCATTGTAATAACCACGACGCTCGCTGTGACCAAGAATCACATAATTTGCACCAGTAGAAGCTACCATAGGAGCAGATACTTCGCCTGTGTAAGCACCGCTATTGTGGTCGGCGCAGTTCTCGGCAGCAAGGCCCACCTTGTTGATGTCGATAACTTGAGCTACTGCTGTAAGATGAGTGAAAGGCACACCAATCACCACGTCACACTTGAGGTCGCTGGCATTAGCCACTGCCTCGTTTACTGCTTTTGCAAGTTCTACACCTTCGGGCACTGTGGTGTTCATTTTCCAGTTGCCCGCAACAATGTTTTTTCTCATTTTCAAAAAGTTAGATGATTATTATAAATAGTTTATTATTCGTTTTCTTCTTGATTCTCTTGAATGTCCTCACGTTCAGAATCTTCAGATTTCTTTTTAGGAGATTTAATCTTATCAACGATGAAACTCACAACCGGATAAATACGGTTGAGGAAGAGCAGGGCAATCATCAGCAAGAAATATGGTGTTAAGAGAGCCCATAGTGTCTTTTTGGGCGAGAAGTCATCGCTCAAATGTGCTAGCGGCACATTCTCTTTAAGGAGTTTGTCGGTCTTCAAAGAGCTGAGGGTGCGTTTCCAAGCTATTTTACCATTTTCCACATAGACTACAGCAGGATTGCCTCGAGCAAGCATTTTTATCTCGGAATCATCGCCACCATAAATTGGATATGCAGGAGATGTAAGATCTTTCCACTGTTCAACCTCTTGGTAGAGGGCGGGGGTAATGATGCTGAGCTGTGCGTCCCTTTCGCTGCAAGCCTTAGCGAGGTCGTTTAGGACAAAAGCGTAAGCCTTGTTAACCCGTTGGAAGTCTGGCATAAGCACAAGCATTTGATTTGTAGTTGTGTCTATGACTTCTTCTGTCACGTCGGTACCTTCATCATAGATGCTGAATGTTGCCAATTCTGCCTTTTGGGCAGGCGACAAATCGGGTGTAATCTTCTTGCGGTCGACGAATTCCCATCCATCCTCCTCGTCGGGTATGCTGTCAATACTAAACTCCTGTTGAACACCGTCTTTTTCATAAATATAGACGAAGTCGTTTTCTCCAACTGGTGATAGTGGAGAGGCAATTTTTGTGCCCACCTTGAATGGCCTAAAGTCAATGAGAGGTTGTGTGCTATAGCTCATGTAGGCGATAGAGAGACCTAGGATGAAAGTGAGCAGCATAACCACCCATTGGATTGCAGGGCCATATAGCGATGGCACCGATTTGTTGTGGAATAACAGATATAGGATGGCTACTGTCAAAGCCACATTTTTCCAGAATGTTTGCCAGTTTGTTAGCTTTATCGCATCGCCAAAGCATCCGCAGTCAGGCACAGCATTGGTCTTGGCAAGGAAATAGGTGAGTGGTAGCATTACTCCCATAAACGCCATTGCGGCAAAAAGAGAGCCATATCGGAGGCAACCGGTGAGAATCATCACTCCAAGCACTAGCTCAAGCACAGGAATGGCAAAAGCCAAAACCACTTCAGAGCCGACAAGGTTGTTGAGTCCTAGTGCTGCAATATAGTCATGAAACTTATAGACGCTGCCCATTGGGTCAACACACTTCACAAATCCTGAGAAAATGAACGTGCCTCCCACAATTATTCGCAACAAGACGACAATTATCTTGTTGATGGGGTTGTTAGAGATGCGTTCATTGAGTCGTGAGAAGTGTTCCAGCATAATAGTCTATTATCAGTAAAATAGTAGAGTTCTTTAATCTCTAATCGACACGAAGTGCCAAATA
>JAGCRW010000031.1 GCA_017964485.1 Muribaculaceae bacterium
GCCCTTTATTTATTAGTACGATGGAGTTGATAAACGACATTAACAGGCTAAAGGCATTTGTTGAGGAAAATAAGTTGTGCCTGCTCTATATCCAAGCTCCTGATTGTGGCTTGTGTTTTATCATGCTCGACAAGATAGAGGTTGTTGCACAGCGTTTTGACAACCTGCACTCGGCTCGTGTAGAGTTGCTTGTTGTGCCTGAGGTTGCTGGAGAGCTCTTGGTTGCCACAGCTCCTACAGTACTGGTGTTTGCTCACGGCAAGGAAGTCTATCGCGCCGGCACGTTTATTGACACAATGGAACTGGAACAAGTTCTAGCTAAATGGAATGAGAATATTACTTTGTTTGCTTGATATCATTGAATCTTTTTCTTAAAGAAGCATCTATTGAACTGCATTTCAAATATACGTTTACATAATCAGTCATCCCAAGTGTTTTTTTCTCCTCTGGCCATTTGTCCTGTATCTTCTTGATTGATTGTTGCAATTCTGAATGGTTGTATTCTTTCCCGTTTTTTGCACATTTCAGCAAATACTCGAAATAGAGATTCCAACGTTGTAAATAATAGTATGACATCAGTCCTGACCAGTTGCGGTTTGAATAGTCGTTCAAGTCTCCACCCCAAGTAGTTACAAGTCGACGCGCGTTCATCTCATAGTAGTCCTTGACTTCAGGAGCGATGCCTAGGTCGCGTGCTTGCTCAATCCACTTGTGCATAGTGCAGAACGGATGGCTGTTGTTTAATATCTCCATCAAGCGTATAATATTTCTCATTTCTTCTATACATGACTCCATCTTCTTGATGTCAAGCTCATGATATGCTTCATCAAGAGTTTTTTTGTCCATATAGAACAAATCTCCAAGTAACTGGCGTCCTACCCATATTAGGTCAATAGTCATTGCATCTGTTCTGACTATGTAAGATTTTATGAGTTTGTCCCACACATATAGTAATTGCTGTGGATTATAACGAACAGCGCAACGACCATGCTCCTTGTCGAGTTCGGGATATTGGCAGGGTAGTGGTCCGCAGAACGTTGTAGGGCGAATGTTCAGCACGCTGTCATATAGCATCTTCCATGCCTCGCGCACGAGTTTTGATTCATAGCCTGCATGGCGGTCGGCGAGTTCGTTAACTATCTGCTCATCGGTTTTGTTGAAGTTCCATGCTTTCTCAAAGATGAACTCGTAGGGGAACTGCTGCACCTCTAAACCTTCAAGGGTGGAACCGATGCCCACAAGGTTCTTTCCACCTTCCTTGAGAGCGGCCTCAAGTTTTTGACCTGCCTCTTTCACATTACCCTGAATGTTGCTGTTTCCGCCAAAGTTGCCTAAATAGCACCAAATGTATGGTTGGCCGAAGAAGCCGTCGAGGTCACGCCACATCTCCTTGTACTCGCAGTAGTAGTCGAGCATCGTCATCTTGCCTTGTGGTACGCCAGTAAGCATGGCTTTGGCACGCTCAGGAGTATAATCCTTGCGCTGGTAGTAGAGGAACCATCCCATCTGCAGCCACTCGGCTTGTGGATCAACGGCTGTGAGGCTTTTGTATATGTGCTCCGAGATTTTATTCAGATATTCAGGCTCAAAGCTTGGAGGGTCCATCTCGTTGAATGGGTCTATGCCGTAAATGTGATTGGTGCCAAACATTCGAGTCTGTTCTTCGAGGAACATTTTTTGAATTGTGGTGTAAAGCGGGTCTTCGCTATTGAGGAAGAATGTGCGATAAGGCTCCTCAAACTCATCCCAAGTGCTCATCGCCTTGATGTCGGCATTGGGGTACATTTCCTTGAGCTTGCGAGGCACATGACCAGCAAAGGCTGGCAGCACCGGACGCATATTTAGGGCACGTTCACGGGCTACGATTTTCTTTTGCAACTCTGCCTGGCCGTCAAGCCATTCTTTGGGTAGAGGTCCGCACCAGGCGTCAATGTTTGCCATGCGGTGCCAGGGAAGATAGACGGGGCCAGTGAAATAGCCGCGAACCTCTTCGTCGGTCATGCCCATCTTGGTCCACACATTATACCAAACAGCCTCCTGTCCAGTGATGGCAAGTGGTAGATTTATGCCATTGAGCGCCATCCAGTCAATGAATCGCTCCCAGTCGGCCCAGTCCCAGAACGGCATGGTGTAGCCAAATGTGCAGTAATTCAAGAAGAAACGCTGTGGCACTCGTGCTTCAACCGTCTCTTTCACAGGCACATCGGGCAAGGTATAAGGCAGATTGATACCAATGTCAGCATACCATGATACCGTTGTCATGCAATAGCGATTGAGGTAGCGGTTTAGACCTACCGCCATAGAATTGGCATTGTTTCCTCCAATCACCACTTTGCCGCCACGGCTCTCAAGCGAGAAAATGTCGGCTCCATTATGGGTAGCAGTTATGATTTCAAAGATCACTTTCTGTGCTAGTCTCGGCGATAGACGATTAGCTAGCGCTTGTGCTTGGTCAATATCGTTGGCAAGTGCATTTGCTGCGATGCTAAGGATTATTGCAATTGAAAATATTACTTTTTTCATGATTTTGTTTTTCTTTTGTGCAAAATTAGTGCAAGGTGAGAGAAAAAACAAATTTATTTGAGTTTTTCCGAACTGCAGCCTTTTTTATCAAAAATTATTGATAAAATTCAAATTTAGCAATAAAATAATCATAAAGTTTTTGTGTATGAATTTTTATGTGTATCTTTACACCGTTGAAATACAACCAAGATGCAACAATTGAAAGAAATGCTCAATCGTGACGACGTTAGGGGAGTGGTACGTTCTTTGACGGGTGAAATCATTGAGTTTCACAACTCAGGTGTGAAAGACCTTTTCAACCTTGTGGCCACTCGCCCTCAAGTGCTTGAGGGTGGCCTCGTTGCCGATCGAGTAATTGGTAGAGGAGCAGCGTTGTTGCTACTATTGGGACATGTTGAAAGGGTGTATGCCCAACTAATTAGCAGTCAGGCTGTCCAGGTGTTGCAAGATGCTGGAATCAGGGTTGACTATGATAAAATGGTTCCCAACATCATAAACCGTGATGGCACTGATATCTGCCCTGTTGAGAAATTGACGATGAATATTATTCAGCCTGAATTGGCGTTTGAAAAAATAAGAGAATTTTTAATCAACAATAAAATCATTGAATCATGAAATCATCAACACACCCAGTGGCATTGTACCAACTCAGTTACAGTCAGCTAAAGACTTATTTATTTGCTGCGCTTTTCATAGTGGGAAATATAGCATTGCCACAGCTTTGTCATTTAATTCCACAAGGCGGACTAATTTTGTTGCCTATCTATTTCTTCACTCTTGTAGCTGCCTATAAGTATGGTTTAATTGTGGGATTGACTACTGCGGTGCTTTCGCCGCTGGTTAACAGCGCATTATTTGGCATGCCTCCTGCCGCCGCATTGCCTATAATACTTATTAAGAGCGTTACTCTTGCAGTGGCTGCTGCGCTGATTGCCAAGAAGACAAATAAGGTGACGCTGCTCACTGTAGCTCTAGCTGTAATCGCTTATCAACTCATAGGATCACTTGCAGAGTGGGCAATAACAGGCTCATTTGATAAGGCTTCTCAAGATATCGTGCTTGGCTGGCCTGGCTGTCTGATTCAGATTGTGGGTGGATATTTAGTGCTCCGATACTTACTCAAGAAATAATCATGGAATACAAGAAATTTAAAGATATTACCATATCTCGTTTGGGATTTGGCAATATGCGCCTTCCCGAAATAGATGGACGCATCGACCGCGGGAAAGCGAGCGCAATGATTGACCGTGCCATGAAAGGTGGAGTGACTTACTACGATACAGCTTTCATGTATCATCATGAGGATAGTGAGACTTTTCTGGGAGAGGTTCTGCCAAATTATCCCCGTGATAGTTTCTGCCTAGCAACAAAGTTCAACATCGGTTACAATCCTGACTATCGCCATGTGTTTGAGACACAGCTCAAAAAGCTTAAGACCGATTATCTTGATTTTTACCTGATGCACGCAATTGGAGACAATACCATACACCCTTATGTTGATGATGGTGGAGTGGCCTATTTCATTGAGCAGAAGGAAAAAGGGCATATTCGCAACCTTGGCTTCTCTTGTCATGCTAGTGTGGAATCGTTAAGGTGGTTTGTCGAGCAGTATGATTGGGATTTTGCACAACTGCAACTCAACTGTTTTGATTGGCTCTTTTCTCACACTCAAGAGGAGTATAGAATTCTTGAAGAGCGCAATATCCCTATCGTTGTCATGGAGCCAGTGCGTGGTGGACGACTTTCACGACTTACTCCCGAAGCTGAGGCTATGCTTCATGAGGCACATCCCGACTGGTCGCTGGCTTCGTGGATGTTCCGTTTTGTGCGCTCACTGCCGCAGGTGCAAGTCATTCTGAGCGGAATGAGCACGATGGAGCAGGTTGAGGACAACCTACGCACCTTCGATGATGACAACAACTTCACCGATGCCGATCGCGACTTGTTGTTCAGCGCTATGGAAATGTTTAAGACTCAGATGCAAGTACCTTGCACTGCCTGCCGCTACTGCACCGATGATTGCCCAATGGGTATCAACATACCGGAATTCTTGCGTCTCTATAATAAATATAAGGTAGATGGCGATTGGGGCTTGAAAGACCTGCTTGCAAAAGTTGAAAGCACAAGTACACCTTCGGACTGCCTTATATGCGGTTCTTGTGCAAGCCACTGCCCACAAGGCATTGACATCCCGTCAATCATGACAGAAATGGGAGAGAAGTTCTACTAAGGCAAGGCGTTGGATTAACGGCCAAATCGCATAAAATCAGAGTAGTGAGCCTAATTGGAAGACTATGGCTGAGACTATCCATGCCACGGCTGTTGTGTAGAGCGCAGCAAAGGCTGCCCATTTCCAACTGCCTGTCTCTCCCTTGATAGCAGCAATGGAGGCTATGCAGGGGAAGTAGAGAAGTACAAATAGCAGGAAGCAGAAGGCCTTTAACGGCGTAATGCCATCGGCTGTCATCTTGGCATTGAGTGTGCTGTATTTCACAGAGTCGTCGCTCACACTATCATCTTCGCTGAAACTATCGTCATTGCTGTAAATCACACCTAGTGTGGAGGCCACAATCTCTTTGGCGCCCACGCCGGCTACAAGACCCACGTCGAGTTTCCAGTCAAAGCCATTGGGCGTGAACACTGGCTCTATGGTCTTGCCAATCTTACCAAGATAGCTGTTCTCCTGCTGCTCTTGGGCATTAGAATAGGCGTCGTGATTGGGGTAGTAGCCCAAGAACCACACAATTATCGATGCCACGAGAATTATTCCTCCCATCTTCTTGAGGTATTGTTTGCCTTTTGACCAAGTGTGACGCCAGATGGCTTTTGCGGTAGGGAAGCGATAGGGTGGCAGTTCCATCACAAATGGTGTGTCATCGTTCTTGATAAGGAAGCGCTTCAGCATACGGCTCATACTGATTGCCACCATGATGCCTATGGCATATAGAGAGAGCATGATAAGGCTCTGATAGCTTGCAAAGAAGGCACCAATTATCATAATGTATATTGGCAACCTTGCTGAACAGCTCATAAATGGCAGAACAAGCATGGTGATCAAGCGGCTGTTGCGGCTCTCGATGGTGCGTGTGGCCATAATTGCCGGCACATTGCAGCCAAAGCCCATAATCATGGGGATAAACGACTTGCCATGCAATCCCATACCATGCATCAGTTTGTCCATAATAAATGCCGCCCTAGCCATATAACCAGAGTCTTCCATTATCGAGATAAAGAAGTAGAGGATAAGGATTTGAGGCAAGAATACGATTACTGAACCCACGCCTCCAATTATGCCGTCGGCAATCATTGCCTTGAGCGGTCCATTGGTCATATTGTTATTCACCAAGTCTTTGAGCCAATCAACGCCCATATCAATCCAATCCATGGGATATTGCCCTAGAGTGAAAGTCACCCAGAACATAAGCCAGAGGAAGGCAAAGAACAGCGGAAATCCGAGCCAGCGATTAGTGACAATGCTGTCAAGCACCTTGGTAAACTGATGTGCGTCAGGGTTGTTGCCTTCTCGATAACTCTCTTTGAGCGCGCCGTTGATGAAGCCGTACTTGGCATTCATAATTGCCGTCTCGCTATCCTCATTGGTGCTGAGTTTAATGATTCTTGTCTGCTCGTCTCGCACTGTGATTATGTCTTTGCCGTTTGGCAGAGCAAGAGCAGTTTTCTCGGCATCGCTATCGTTCTCGAGCAGTTTGATGGCCAAGTATCGCAGCGAGTAGCGGTGGCGGATGTGCGAGTTTTTCTCGAGTTCGGCTCTAACCTTGGTAATTGCCTCCTCGATATCGGGTCCATGGTTGATGTGAATGTGTCGGAACACGTTGTTTTTAACCTTGTCGCCAGTTGCAAAGTCTTCTTCGTGCTCAATGTCTTTGCCATATTCTCGGTGCCAGTTCTGAATCTCGGCAGCAATCTCGGGAGTGATGTTGCCGTGCTCATCAATATAATCTACGCCCTCATAGAGGTTGATGATAATGTGAAACAGCAAATCAACACCCTCACCTGTCTTGAAGACTGTGGGAATCATTGGCACACCAAAGAGTTGGCCTAGTTTAGATGTGTCGAGTTTGTCGCCTTTGCGCTTCAGGTCATCATACATGTTAAGGGCGCATACCATGCGCAAATTCATGTCGATGAGCTGAGTGGTGAGATATAGGTTTCTTTCCAGATTGCTCGAATCGATGACGTTGATAACAACATCGGGAGTCTTCTCGATAATCTGCTTGCGCACATAGAGTTCCTCAGGACTATAGGCGGTGAGTGAGTAAGTGCCGGGCAGGTCAACGAGATTAAAGGTGTAACCTTCAAAATGACACACGCCTTCCTTGGCATCTACTGTCACACCGCTGTAGTTGCCCACATGCTCGGTTGCTCCGCTAGCAAAGTTGAAGAGAGATGTCTTGCCGCAGTTGGGGTTTCCCACTAGCGCCACATTGATTGTGCGGCGTTTCTTGGTGGCCAGGTTTTTGAGGTTGGATTGCAGCGACTCTTCTTGAACAATTTCTCCGCCATTGTTTATGATTTCCTGACTAGCCATCCTAGAGGCTTCTTCCTCGCTTACGACCTCAATCATAGCAGCCTCGTCGTGCCTGAGCGATAGCTCATAGCCCATGATTTTATATTTCACTGGATCTTGCAGGGGCGCGTTAAGAATTACCTCAACGGTTTTTCCTTTGATGAAGCCCATCTCAATGATGCGCTTACGGAAACCGCCATGGCCCATGACCTTAACGACAACGCCTTTTTCGCCAGTTTTAAGTTCTGATAATAACATAAATAAAAATTTTTTGCAAAATTACTGCATTTAGTAATAGTAGGCAATAGCAAATATTAAGTTTTTGTACTAAAAAAAGTAATTAATATTAGTGAGTAATTAAAATGATGACATACTTCAAGTAATGATTTAAGTATTATGTATTAATATATTATTAATCAATAAACTAATTTACCAAATACGCTTTGTAAATAGATAATTGTGAAAATGTTTTTTGGGGTAGTTTATATAAAAACATCAAGTTTCAACGTTTATAATTTATTAAAAAGAATATTTTTCAGTTATGTACGACTACATCAGTGGAACTATTTCGGAGTTAAATCCTGCATTTGTCGTGATTGACAATCACGGCACGGGTTATATGATAAACATCTCATTGACGACGTATAATGAAGTGTCAAAGTCAAAAAAAGGTGATGATGTCAAACTATATGTCTATGAGGCGATCAGAGAGGATGCTCATGTGTTGTTCGGTTTCAGCACGAAGCATGAACGCGAGATGTTCCTGATGCTCATCAGTGTGAGTGGAGTAGGACCCAATACTGCCCGTATGATACTATCGTCGCTTTCGCCCACCGAATTGGAGCAATGCATCGCCAGCGGTAACGTGGGTGTGCTGAAATCGGTGAAAGGTATAGGCGCCAAGACTGCACAAAGAATATTAGTTGACCTCAAAGATAAAATAAAACTAGCGTCCGATACGTTATTAGATAATAATAACGCTCCGAGTGCTGTCTATGACGAAGCACTGTCGGCACTAGTGATGCTTGGATTCACGCAACAGATGTCGCAGAAGGCATTACGCAAATTGCTTAAAGACAACCCCTCAATCGGTGTTGAGGAAGCAATTAAGCAGGCCTTGAAGATGATGTGACCTAGTGTGAGCGATATTAATTTTGTTGACGATGTTTTTAAATATAGGTAATAGTCGCAAAACATTATTTACACTGCTCCTTAGCATAGTGACTTATGCTATGGGTGGTGGTTTTGCACATGCCCAATACACACAACCCACTTTGCCGCCACCGCCTCCTGTTCTAGACAACAACGACCAGAATAAGAGCAACATCAAGATGCGCTATGGCGTGCACCCTACAATACCAATCAACTATGACGACCTCAAGAGTAGCGAATATGCTGCCGACCTTAAAGATCCTAGTAACATCGTCACAGAGGCCGAATATGACTATGAAACAGGATGCTACATCATTCACACCAAGATTGGTGACTATGATATCATCACGCCTTTCATCCTTACTGCCGAAGAGTATAACAACCTGACTCTTAGAGAGTCGATGATGGAATACTATAGGCAGAAAAATGCAGAGTCGGCAGAGGAAAAAGCCAAGAACCCCTTCAACTTCCTGGATATGCAGTTTGGCCTAGGACCGCTTGAGAAAGTGTTTGGTCCTGGCGGAGTGCAGTTGAAGACTCAAGGTTCAGTGCAAATAAAGATGGGCATTAAAACCAACAAGACCGACAACCCAGCGTTGTCGATGAGTGCTAAGCGCAAGACATATTTCGACTTTGACCAAAAGATTCAAGCCACTGTGCAGGCATCGGTAGGTGACAAGATGAAGTTTAATATGACCTACAACACCGATGCGACTTTTGAGTTTGACAATAAAAACCTCAAACTTGCCTACGAGGGCAAAGAGGACGAGATAATCAAGAACATTGAAGGTGGTAATGTGAGCATGACCACTGGTTCGCAACTTATCAGGGGCGGTTCGGCGCTCTTTGGTGTAAAGACCAAGTTGCAGTTTGGCCGTCTTACCGCCACTGCCTTGGTTTCTCAACAGAATTCTGAGTCACAGACCGTGAACACCCGTGGTGGCGCTCAGACAACAGATTTCTATATCACTGCCGACAAGTATGACCAGAATCGTCACTTCTTCTTGTCGCATTTCTTCCGTGACAACTACGACACATGGACCTCTAAGTTGCCATTGGTTTCGAGCGGTATCAACATCACCCGCATCGAGGTGTGGGTGACCAACAAACGAGGCAACTTCAACGAGTCACGCAATATTATGTCGTTTATGGACGTTGGCGAGAGTGTTCACATTGGCAACAGCCATTGGACGCCATCGTCGGCGACACCAAACCCAACCAACACAAGCAACACTTTGCTTGATGAAATCAAGACAAATTACCCTGAAGTTCGTTACATCAGCCAGGCATCTAATGCTTTAGCGCCCTTGGCTGACTATGACTTTGTGGGCGGTAAAGATTACGAGAAGATTGAGAGTGCGCGACTTTTGTCATCTACTGAATATAAACTCAATGCATCACTTGGATATATAACTTTGAGCACAGCGCTTGCCAGCGATGAGGTGCTTGCCGTGGCTTATCAGTACACATATATGGGCAAGACTTATCAAGTGGGCGAGTTTGCCAACGACATTCCATCTACTGAGCAGTCGTTGTATGTCAAGATGCTCAAATCTACTACTATCAACACTCAAGTGCCGATGTGGGACCTGATGATGAAGAATGTGTATTCGCTTGGCGCCTATCAAGTGCAGCCTGCCAACTTCAAACTCAACATCAAGTATCTGAATGACACTACTGGTATTGAGCTGCCATATATCAACGAAGGCAACATCTCAGGAGTTCCTCTGCTGCGCGTGATGAACCTTGACCGCTTGGACGCCAACAACAATTTTAACCCTGACGGACGTTTCGACTTCATCGATGGCTATACAATCACCACACAAGGAGGTAAGGTAATCTTCCCAGTTGTGGAGCCATTTGGTTCGCACTTGCGCAAGATGATTGGTAACGACGCTATTGCCGACAAATATGTGTACCAAGAGCTTTACACCATGCAGCTCACCGATGCACAGCAGGTACAGGACAAGAACAAATTTGTCCTTCAGGGCGAGTATCAGTCTACCAACAAAAACACCATCAGCCTCAATGCCACTAATGTGCCTCGAGGTTCGGTTGTGGTGACTGCTGGTGGTGTGGTACTTACTGAGAATAGCGATTATACCGTTGACTACACTATGGGTACGGTGACCATCACAAACCAGAGTATTATTGATGCCGGCACTAACATCAGCGTTTCACTCGAGAATCAATCTACCTTCAGCCAGCAGCGCAAGACTCTGCTGGGACTGGACCTTGACTATGCATTCAACGACGATTTCCACGTTGGCGGTACTCTGATGCACTATGGTGAGCGTAATATTGTTGAGAAAGTGGCAATCGGCAACGAAATTGTAAACAACACCATTTGGGGAGCTCGTATATCTTATAAATCAAACTTCATGTGGCTCACCAATCTACTGAATAAGATTCCAACAGTAAATGCCACTGCGCCATCGGCGGTCAACATCAACGGTGAGTTTGCCCAACTGTTGCCACATCAGTCTAGAACTGGCTCTAATGCGGGTAGCTCATACATCGATGACTTTGAATCGACTCAGACTGGTGTTGACTTGCGTTCGCCTTATTCATGGTTCTTGGCATCAACGCCATTTGACAATGCTAACGACGCATTGTTCCCCGAGGCGGCCTTATCTAATGATGTCGCCTATGGTAAGAACCGCTCGTTGCTCGCATGGTATTATATCGACCGCCTGTTCACACAACGTAACTCTTCGTTTGTGCCAGGATATATCAAGAACGACCTTGACCAGTTGTCAAATCCTTATGTTCGCGAGATTCCTTACACCGAGGTGTTCCCAGGTCGAGAACTTAACTATGGCGAGTCATCAACAATTCAGACCTTGAATCTCTCGTATTACCCCAAAGAGCGTGGTCCCTACAATCTCGACGCCGAGAACCTTGACCCCAACGGCAACTTACTCAACCCTGAGAGACGCTGGGGCGGCATCATGCGCAAGATTGATAACACCGACTTTGTTACTAATAATGTAGAGTATATCAAGTTCTGGCTCTTGGATCCATTCCTTGACGAGACCAATCCAAATACCGAAGGTGGTGACTTCTATATTAACTTAGGTGAGATTAGCGAGGATATTCTGAAAGATGGTCTCAAGAGCTATGAGAACGGTCTTCCATATACTGAATCAGCCGACAGCACTGATGTGAAAGAGACCAATTGGGGTAGGGTGGCTTCGAAGTCATCATTGACCTACGCATTTGAGACGGCTACTGGCTCACGCGTTAAGCAAGACGTGGGACTCAACGGTTTAAGTACTAACGATGAGCAAACTTATCCTACTTATAAAGCCTACGTTGACAAACTGCGTCAAGTGCTGCCTGCCGAGACAATAGCCTTGATGGAAACCGACCAGTTCTCGCCAATCAATGACCCTGCCGGCGATAACTACCACTTCTATCGCGGATATGACTACGATGAGCAGAGACTCTCTATTCTTGAGCGATATAAGCACTATAATGGTACTGAAGCCAACTCTCTATCACAAGAAGATGCTGCCGACGGCATGTACCAGAGTGCGCGTAGTGTGCCTGATGTGGAGGATATAAACCAAGATAACACGCTTAACGAATATGAGCGTTACTTCCAATATAAGGTATCGATACGCCCTGAGGACCTGCAAGTGGGCAGGAACTTCATTATCGACAAGCAGGAGTCTGTTCAACGCACCCGCAATGGTGAAGACCAGCATGTGACTTGGTATCAGTTCTGCATTCCAATCAAGAGTTATGAGAAGGTGGTTGGCGCCATCAACGACTTCTCGTCAATACGTTTCATGCGTATGTTCTTGACAGGTTTCAAGGAGACCACTCACTTACGTTTTGCTACCCTTGAGCTCGTGAGAGGCGAGTGGCGTAACTACGACTACAACCTCAATGCCCGTGCCGATATGCCTGGAAGCGGAACTATTGATGTCAATACCGTCAACATTGAAGAGAACGCCAGCCGCGAGCCAGTTAATTATGTTTTGCCTCCTGGTGTGTCAAGAATAATCGATTCTGGTCAATCACAGATTACTCAGCTTAATGAGCAGTCTATGCAGATGAAGGTCGAGGGTCTTGAGGCTGGTGACGCCCGTGGTGTGTATCGCAACACCAATCTTGACCTTCGCACCTATAAGCGTCTGCAGATGTTTGTTCACAATGAGGCGTTCATTAACGATGCCACCAACTTGAAGAATGGCGACATCTCGCTCTTCGTGCGCATGGGTTCGGACGTGAAGAACAACTATTATGAGTATGAGATTCCACTGATTGTAACACAACCAGGTCATTACAGCAACAACAGCAGTGCCGACCGCCTCGCAGTGTGGCCCAACGAGAATATGCTCGACCTTGACTTAGACATCCTCACGGCGGCCAAGAAAAACCGCAATGCCGAGAAGATGGCAGGAAATCCCGAGGTGTCTTACACTCAGCGCTATCAGGAGCAAGACCCCAATAATCCTCGCAACCACGTGTATGTGATGGGTAATCCATCGTTGAGCAAAGTTAGGGTGATGCTCATTGGTGTGAGGAACAACACTGCAGGAACCACCAAAGATTTTGTGGTTTGGGTTGATGAGCTCAGGGTTACTGACTTCGACAGTGAGGGCGGTTGGGCAGCAAAAGCCTCTATGAGCCTTAACCTCAGTGATATTGGTGTTGTAAACGTGGGTTGGCATAAAGAGACAAGCGGCTTTGGCTCGGTTGACCAGAGTATGAATAACCGCCGTCTCGACAACTACGACCAGTATAACGTGGCAGTTCAAGCCGATATGGGCCGTTTCGTGCCTGAGAAGGTGAAACTGCGCGCGCCAGTATATTTCTCTTATAGTAACGAGAAACTAACGCCCAAGTATAACCCCCTTGACGAGGATATCTTGCTTAAAGACGCTCTTGATGCCTGCGCTACCGATGAGCAGAAAGACTCCATTAAAGCCTATGCCGTGAGCGAGACAGTGATCAAGAACTTCTCTATTTCGGGTTTGAAGTTTGATGTCAAGAGCAAGAACCCGATGCCCTGGGACCCTGCAAACTTCACCTTCAACTACTCATTTAACAAGACTCACAAGTCAAATCCCGACTATGAGTATGAGAACACCAACGACTACCGCGGTAGTATGCAATATACTTGGACACCTTATATTAAACCGTTCAAGCCACTTGAGAAGGCCATTGACCAGAAGAACAAGAACATGAAGTTCTTCCGTGAGTGGGAATTCCGTTGGTTGCCCAACTCGCTGGCATTTAGTACCAATATCTCAAGATATTACTATGAGCAGCAGACCCGCAACGAGACCGATGTGGATATCGTGCTGCCAGTATCGGTGAGCAAAAACTTCTTGTGGGATAGGCAGTTTGCCTTGTCGTGGAACTTCACCAAGTCGATTAATATGTCGTTTAATAGCCAGACTACGGCTCACATTCTTGAGCCTATGGGCCAGGTGAACAAAAGACTCTTCCCCGACGAGTACCGCGACTGGCGCGACAGCGTGTGGCGGAGTATCAAAGATTTGGGAACTCCGTGGGCCTATAATCAGACCTTCACGGCATCTTATAAAGCGCCTTTCAACGCGATTCCAATCTTAAGCTTCATCACTGCCAATGCCACTTACAATGCCACCTACCGTTGGGACCGTGGTACTGAGATTGCTGGCGTCTTCTCGGGCAACAACATCGCTAACCAGTCGTCACTCAACATCGACACCCGCTTCAATCTCGAGACATTGTATGGCAAGCTTCCTTATGTGAAAGATGTGCAGAAGCGTTTCTCCTCCTCAGGAAGCAGCAACCGTGACAACAAAGACAAGAAGAACGAGAAGAAGAAGGCCAAGAAATTTGACCGAACGTTCCAGCTTAGCGCTGATACCACCACTACCGTCAAGCACAATATGAATGTGAAGAAGGTGAGAGTGACAGCCACCACCATCGATGGTAAGCGATATCCAGTGAAGTATAATGTCAAAGACAACAACAACATTGAGATTTTAAACCGCGACTCAACAAGCATCAAGGTGACAGTAACTGAGGTTTTGGCAAGCGACAAGAAGAACTTCGGCACCGAGATGGCACAGTACCTCACACGTCTGTTGATTAGCGTAAAGAGTGTGAATGTGAAGTGGCGTCAAACTCAGTCGTTGTCGATACCGCAGTTTGTTCCCGCTGTGGGCGACATCTTTGGTCAGAACACCCATTACGACGTTATGGCTCCAGGTCTTGACTTTGCCTTTGGTTTTGTGGGGCAGAGCTATATCGATCGTGCCAAGCGTCATGGTTGGCTACTGGGTGACTCCACACAGACCTCACCCGCGATCTACGCTAGGACACAGGAGTTCACAGCCGAAGCTGTGATAGAACCTATCATGGGCCTGAAGATAACGCTTACTGGAAACCGCACCGACAACCGCACCAACCAGATTCAGTTCATGTATGATGATGTGGGCGTGCTTTACTCGGGTTCTTACACCAAGACCCATATCGCGCTAGCCACTGCTCTGCGTGGTGTGACTGCCGACAATGAGTACTACAGCGAGGCATTCAATAAGTTTTTGAACAACATCCCCATTGTTGCTGGCCGCATCGAGCAGCAGTATATGGGCCTCATCTATCCCGAGCGTGGCTTCTTGCGAGGCACTGCCTATGCTGGCTCGCCTTTCAACCCCGAAAACGGCACCGTCAACCAAGCGGGTAGCGATGTTATGATTCCTGCCTTTATGGCAGCCTATTCGGGAAAAGACGCCGCCAAGGTTGACCTCAACCCCTTCCCGGGACTCAAGAGCATCTTGCCCAACTGGCGCGTGACCTATGACGGTCTCTCGCGCATTCCAGCAGTGAAGAAGATATTCAAGAGCTTTACACTCACTCATGCTTACCAGTGTACATACTCGGTTGGCAGCTTCTCGAGCTATACCGACTGGGTAACGACGGGAGAGGGCTTAGGCTTCACTCAAGACGCCCTCACAGGCAATCCTATACCCAACTCGCCTTATAACATCTCGTCGGTGACCATTACCGAGAAGTTCGCTCCATTGATTGGTGTCAACGCTACTCTCAAGAACGACCTGAGCTTCAATGTGGAGTATCGTGATGCACGCACTCTCGCGCTCAATATCTCATCTCTCCAGCTTGTTGAGACACTTCAGAAGTCGCTCGTAATAGGTGCAAGTTACAAGATTGCCAACTTCAACACCGTGCTCAAGATGAAGAAGAAACAGGAGAATGTCAACAATGACCTTACCCTCAACTTCAACATGCAGCTCAACAACAATACTGCCCTTATACGAAAAATCGACGTCAACACCACTCAGGCGACTAGTGGAACACGAACTTTGGGCATCAACTTCTCGGCAAATTATGTGATGAGCAAACGCATTACCCTCGGAGCGTTCTTCGACCATCAAGTGAATACGCCACTAGTATCCTCTACCTCTTATCCAACCACTAATACCAATTACGGCATTTCTATCAACGTCTCGCTCACCAAATAATCGGGCTAGGCATGAATAGAGCATCATAGTGCTTACGAGAGCGATTGCTTCTAACGCACGTAGAATTTAACCCTAGGTAAGAACCTCTAAGAGGTTTGTAACCTGGGGTTAATCATAATGCGGCTCTCCAAGCCTATTGCCCTCTTCTTATGTCACAGATATTGATAGAATTCGCTATAGATGAGATATAGAAAGGGAGCGAAAGAAATTTATTGTCAACGATTTTGTTTGTGATTGTTATACTTGTTTTATAAAAAATTTATATATTTGCAGATTGAAAAATGATTTTAGATTATGTATGCCGATATACGAAACCGACTTGAGAAGGATGAAAGTGGCTTACTTACATACGAGTATATAGCCAATAATATCAACAATGATGGCTTTGCACAAGAGGTTGACTGGCTGGTTGACAGAATTATTGAGGTTGACAAGACAGGGCAGTTTGTGGTGAGCACTGCGCGATATATCAACGCCATTGACAAAGAAACCTTTGCTCCGCAAATCGACCGGTTAATTAAGGCAGCGATAGTCGCCGACCGTGAGCGTGCTTATCTTGGAGTGCTTGCAGCTTCGATTTGGGGCAATGATTACAAGGAGCGCGCTACTACGCTTATTGCCAGCGACGATAACTTCCGCAGAATATACAAACGTTTGTATCCCATAGGAATATAATACAAAGCCCTTAAAACTGATAACTATTACAATTATGACAAAAAAGAATATAATAGCAATGATTGCTGTTGTGACTGTTATGGCTTTGACCTTCAGCGTTAAAGCTATGGTTGCCGATGATGATGTCACAACCAGCGAAGACAAAACACAAGATATGACAGTAGATTTAAGCAACACCACACGAGTGCTGCTAGAGACCACATTTGGCGAGATAGAGCTGGCACTCTATAACGAGACCCCCCAGCATCGCGACAACTTCATTAAGCTTGTTAATGAGGGAGTATATGATGGAGTGTTGTTTCACCGAGTGATTAATAATTTCATGATTCAGACTGGCGACCCCGACTCAAAAAACGCCACAGTAGATGCGCTGTTGGGAAGCGGAGGCCCAGGATATGACATCCCAGCCGAGATAGTTTATCCCAAGCTATTCCACAAACGTGGTGCACTGGCGGCCGCACGTGAGGGCGATGAGACCAATCCTGAGCGCAAGAGTTCGGGCTCGCAGTTCTATATCGTAACTGGTCGTCGCTACTCAGAATACCAGTTGAACGCCATGGTGGAGAGACTGTCGGAGCAAGCCACGGCAATTAAATTCCAAACCCTTGCCCGCGAACGTCTTCCAGAAATAGAGACGTTGCAAGCGCAAGGCGATACTACAGCATTGATGAATCTGCAAAACGAGCTTATAAAGCAAACCGAGGAGTGGTATGCCCAGAATCCTGTGCAGTTCAACC
>JAGCRW010000032.1 GCA_017964485.1 Muribaculaceae bacterium
GCTGGCCGCGGAGCGTGCCAGAGAAGGATACTAAGGTGATGATAGCGTGAGGGTCCCACCTCTTCCCATTCCGAACAGAGAAGTTAAGCCTCACCACGCCGATGGTACTGCGAAAGTGGGAGAGTAGGTAATCGCCCCCTAAGAGACTCAGAGCAATCTGGGTCTCTTTTTTTTAGGACTTTTAATGAAAAAAATGGCCTTAAGATATTGACAAACGCTTTTTCAGGTTGTAATTTTGCACCATAATAGGTCAATGACAAAAATGCCCCTAAAAATAAGGTATTAAAAGAAAAATATAATATGGCAATCACAAAGAAACAGACAAATCAAAAGACCTCTCCACGTGCTGCTGATGCTGCAGCGACAACTAAGTCACAATCACAAAAACCTAATGTTGAAAAGGAATCTATGCCGATGGGCAAGGTTAACTATATCTTGATGGGCGTGAGCCTGTTGCTTATTGTTATAGGTTTTGTATTGATGAGTGGCAGCAGCAATGAAGGAGCTACATTCAATTATGATGTGTTTAACTCAACTCGCATTGTGGTTGCTCCGTTCATCACATTCGTGGGCTTCTTGTGCATGATTCCCGCTATTCTTTACAAAGGCAAGAAGGATGAAGATACCATCACTGGCGATGCCAAAGATGAAGCTCCCACCAGCAATATTATTGTTAATAGTAAGTGATGTAAATTCTTATAAATAAGACTGCTGCTAAAAATACTCCTTTTTTAGCATATATACAATCATATAATGGACTGGATACAATCAATCATCATCGCGATAGTTGAGGGTTTGACCGAATTTCTCCCTGTGTCATCAACTGGACACATGATTATTACTGAGAATATGCTTGGCGTGGATATCAGCGACAAATTTGTGCATGCTTTCACTGTAATAATTCAATTTGGCGCCATCCTGTCGGTGGTATGTCTCTACTGGAAGCGGTTTTTTGTTCTGAAGAAGGTAGAGAATGGCGCTACTGGTTGGAAAGCCTTCATACAGAAGTATGATTTTTACTGGAAGCTTCTTGTGGCGTTCATCCCAGCTGCAATTATAGGTCTTGCTCTTGGCGATTTTATCGAAGATCTCATGGGCAACGTTTGGGTGGTTGCAGTCATGCTTGTGGCAGTAGGTGTGTTGCTGCTATTTGTTGACAAATGGTTTGACCACAAGGAAGATAAGCCCCTCACCGAGCGCCGCGCATTCACCATTGGTTTATATCAATGCATCTCGATGATTCCTGGCACGTCACGGTCGTTTGCCACTATTGCTGGTGGCATGCAGCAGGGATTGACCCGTAAGACTGCCGCTGAGTTCTCGTTCTTCCTGGCAGTGCCAACCATGGCGGCAGCCACAGGTTATGAGTTGATGAAGATGCTTCTGAAAGAAGAGTATCGCACAGCGCTTTCGGACCACTTAGGCGTGCTGCTTATTGGATGTGTGGTGGCCTTCATTGTTGCCATTCTCGCTATCAAGTTCTTCATCTCGTTCCTTACCAAATATGGCTTCAAGGCCTTTGGTTGGTACCGCATCATTGTGGGCGGACTGATTTTGGTATTACTGCTTACTGGTCATTCGTTACAAATGGTTGACTAATAAAAGTTTGCCACTTATGCTTAATCCCATAGAAGGCGAAATATTTTACATCGACAAACCACTCAAGTGGACTTCGTTTGAGGTGGTGAAAAAGGTGCGTGCGCGGCTTCGCAAGCGGCTCGACATGAAGAGTCTGCGAGTGGGCCATGCCGGCACCCTCGATCCTCTTGCCACTGGTGTGCTCACCGTGTGCACTGGTCGTGCCACTAAGCGCATAGAAGAACTACAGGCTGGCGTGAAGGAATATATCGCCCACCTGCGCTTAGGTGAGACCACACCATCATTCGACCTTGAGACTCAGGTTGATGCCACCTTCCCTTGGCAGCATATCACTCGCGAGTTGGTTGAAAAAGTACTTCAGGAGCAGTTCACTGGTACTATTGAACAAGTGCCTCCGGCTTTCTCGGCGTGCAAGATTGACGGCAAACCTGCCTATAAACTCGCCCGCAAAGGAAAAGATGTTGAGATAAAAGCCAAAACACTTGTCATCGATGAGATAGAGCTGCTGGAGTGCGGACTTCCTGAAGAGCCCACCCTCGTCATCCGGGTAGTGTGCAGCAAGGGCACTTACATTCGTGCTCTTGCTCGCGACATTGGCGTGGCATTGGGCAGTGGCGCTCACCTCACGGCCTTGCGTCGCACCCGCATTGGCGACATCATTGTTGACAACTGTGAGAGTGTGGAGCACTTGATAGAAAGGCTTGAAATTGAGGACATGGTATCACCTGACCGCGCCGAGCAGGAGCGCTTGGAGCAGGAGCGAGAAAAGAACCGAGCCATGGCACGCCAACGCAAAGCCGAGCTCTTGCTTAAGCGCGAGATGAAAAAATCTCGCCAATCGCAAATTTAATTGCATTTTTGATTTAACTTTTACATGATTTATTAGTCTAACAACATATTAAAATTTCACTGACACATGAAATTATCAGAATTTAATATTGAAATGCCTAGCGAGCTTATCGCTTTACATCCGGTCGAGAATCGTGATGAGGCAAAATTGATGGTTCTGCATCGCAAAACTGGTGAGATAGAACACCGCATTTTCAAGGATATTATCCATTATTTCGACGACCAGGACACTTTTGTCTTTAACGACACTAGAGTCTTTCCTGCCAAGCTCTATGGCAACAAGGAAAAGACAGGTGCAAAGATTGAGGTGTTCTTGCTGCGTGAGCTCAACCAAGACAATAAACTCTGGGATGTGCTGGTGGAACCGGCAAGAAAAATTCGCATCGGCAACAAGTTGTATTTCGGACTCGACGAGGGTATGGTTGCCGAGGTTATTGATAACACCACTTCGCGTGGACGCACCCTGAGATTCCTCTACGACGGTCCGCATGATGAGTTCAAAGCCAACCTCTATGCCCTAGGAAACACACCTTTGCC
>JAGCRW010000033.1 GCA_017964485.1 Muribaculaceae bacterium
CCTCAACATCGTGCGCATTGGCACCAGCGGTGGTCTTCAACCCTACGTTCCCGTTGGCACTCCCGTGATTGCTGCTAAGGCATTAGGATTTGACGGTGTGATGAACTACTACGCTGGCCGCAACGAGGCCTGCGACCTTGAGTTTGAGCGCCAATTCTGCGAGTTCGTGAAGTGGAACCCATTGTTCTGCAAGCCTTACATTGTTGAGGCCGACCCAACTCTTGTTGAGAAGATTGGTCGCGACGACATGGTGCGCGGCTACACAATCTCGGCAGTGGGATTTTATGGACCACAAGGACGCGAGGTGCGTCTACCACTAGCAGAGCCAGAGCTTAACAAACGCATCGAGGAATTTGAGTATGAAGGTGGCCATATCACCAACTATGAGATGGAAGGCGCCGCACTGCAAGGCCTCGCCAAGCTCATGGGGCACCGCGCTATCACCATCTGTTCGATTATCGCCAACCGCGTCGCAACAGTCGCCAACCCAAACTACAAGACTGCTGTCAACGACCTGGTAAAGACCGTCATCAAGCGACTCATGGCCGACTAAACCTCTAAATCACAATAATATAAAAGTGGCTAAAGCATTGCTCTAGCCACTTTTATTTGTACTTTATACTTTTATCCTTTAATTACGCATTCTGTGCCTCGATGTCTGATACACCGGCGATTGATGGGTCAATAAGAACACGGCCACAGTACTCGCACACGATGATTTTCTTCTTCATCTTGATCTCCATCTGGCGCTGAGCGGGGATGCGGTTAAAACAGCCACCACAGGCGTTGCGCTGAACATAAACAACACCCAAACCGTTGCGGGCATTCTTGCGAATGCGCTTGAAAGCGTTGAGCAAGCGTGGGTCGGCATTGTTAATCTTGTTCTCAAGTTTCTTGGCTTTCTCGCGTTGCTTCTCCTCTTCTTGCTTGGTCTCAGCAATAATGTTATCGAGCTCTCCTTTTTTCTCGGTCAGAACCTGCTCATTTTCGGTCAGTTGAGATTGGAAAGCCTGAATCTGAGTCTTTATGGCGTCAACCTTGTGATTGGCCTCATCAATTTTCTTCTCGGCCGACTGAACAGTGAGTTGTTGGAACTCAATTTCCTTTGTCAGATAATCATACTCGCGGTTGTTGCGCACGTTGTCTTGGTCTTTCTCATATTTTGCAATGAGATCGGTAGCCTTGGCAATAGTGTCCTTTTGGTTAGCAATCAACGTGTTTAGTTGCACAATCTCGTCGTTGAAATTGCCGATTTTAGTTTGCAGACCTTCAATCTCATCTTCAAGGTCCTGCACCTCGAGGGGTAGCTCGCCACGCTCAGTCTTGAAACGATCAACCTCCGACAATGTCTTCTGCAAGTCATAAAGCAGCTTCAGGCGCTCCTCTACTGTAAGTTCTTTTTCTTGTTTTGCCATAGATATACTGTATTATAAATATTTTACCTGATTTTTTTCGCTCTTTGCGAAATCGACTGCAAAGTTAGGATTTTTTTTCGATATTATATCATAAAATATCTCTTTTGTGTAATGTTCGCTCTCATAATGCCCAATATCGGCAAGAATTATGCGCTCTTCATTGCCCTGAAACTCGTGATATTTCATGTCTCCGGTAATATAGACATCAGCACCTTGCGACATTGCCAACCCTATAAAATCGGCGCCCGCTCCGCCACACATCGCCACGCGACGCACTTGACGGTCGAGGTTGCCGCTATAACGCACAGCCTCTACCTCAAAGGCATTTTTCACTTTCTCAAGAAAACCTCGAGCATCTTGAGGCTCCACATCGCCTATCACGCCTAAGCCGGCATATTTGTCGCCATTCTCCAAGGCGATTATGTCAAAGGCTGGTTCCTCATAGGGATGAGCTTTAATCATAGCAGCCACCACCCTGCCGCACAACGCCTTGTGAACCAGCACCTCAAGGCGTACCTCGGGTTCGCTATGCTTCTCCCCTACTTTGCCTGCCCATGGC
Source organism: Muribaculaceae bacterium (assembly GCA_017964485.1). Classification (GTDB taxonomy): domain Bacteria; phylum Bacteroidota; class Bacteroidia; order Bacteroidales; family Muribaculaceae; genus Sodaliphilus. The sequence goes on from JAGCRW010000033.1 coordinate 1,975, forward strand.
TCAGCGCCGTCGAGAGCACGGTAGTGACCCTCGCCGTTCATACTGTAGGTGCAGTTGTCGTAGTTACCTAGTCTGCCAGCGCCTGCGTCGCACATCGCCTTCTCCACCATAGCGACAGCCTCGGTGGGCACAAACACTACAATCTTGCGCTGTGTGCCTTGCTGAGGGTCGAGCACTCGCACACCAGTCATTCCCAACTTCTCGGCCATCTTGAAATTTACTCCTCCCACAGCGCTGTCCATGTTGGTGTGAGCGCAGTAGATGGTGATATCGTTTTTAATTGCCTTAGCAACAATTCTTTCCTGATAGCTACGGCCTACAATCTTCTTCAACCCGCGGAACAGCAGCGGATGATGCGAGATAATCATGTTAGCGCCACGCTCAATAGCCTCATCAACAATCTCCTCACGCACGTCGGTGCAAAGCACAACACCAGTAACCTCACTGTCTTGGTCTCCCACCTGCATACCGGAATTATCCCAACTCTCCTGCAGATACAGTGGAGCCACCGCCTCTATAGCATCAGTAATCTCCTTAACTTTCATAATCTCAAAATTTTCTTACAAAATTAGTGCAAGTTGAGAGCAGAACAAAATATTAAACGAAGTTTTATAATTTTTTATGCCGAGACGCAGCCTAATTTATCCAAAATTAGTGCAAGTTGAGAGAAAAATGCGAGTAAGCGAGTCAAAGCTGAGCTTGCTCAATGCCTTGCGAGCGTGAGCATTTTATCAAAAAACCAAATTTATTTGGATATTTCCGAGGCTTGCACTAATTTTGCATAATTAAAGCATTAAACGAGATATATGGCAACATCAAGAATAAATAAACGATATGATTTAGATCGAGTCACTCGACTCATTATCACGATAGTGTGCATTGTGGTAGCTATCTTCGTAATCAACTATTTGAGGAAAGTGCTGTTACCGTTCCTGATAGGTGGCCTGCTCGCTTATATGCTTAACCCGCTCGTGGAACTAATAAGAAAAATATTCCACTTGAAGGGACGCGCTTTAGCTTCCATACTGGCAATTATCATCGCCATTGGTGCAATCATTGCGGCTTTTTGGTTCCTAATCCCATACTTGGTCAGTGAGGTGAGCAGCATGACAACGATGCTTACCCACTATGCCAAGACATCCTTCCAGGTTCCACACATTCCTGCAGCCGTTCATGAATTCATCAAAGAGAATATCGACTTGAGCGAGTGGCAAAAGCTGTTAACAAAAGAGCAATGGGTTAATCTGGCAAACAATGTGCTTAGTGGCACATGGAGCGTGATAGGCGGCACTTTGAGCGTGGTATTGTCTATATTCACCATCCTGCTCATCCTGCTTTACATGTTCTTCATCTTGCTTGACTACAACAAAATCACCCGTAGTTTCAAGGCTGCCATACCTCCCAAATATCGCCGCATTGGCTTCAAAATTATCCGCGACGTGGAACAGACAATGAGCCGTTACTTTCGTGGCCAGGCTCTTGTGTCGCTCTTTGTGGGCATCATCTTTGCCATAGAGTTCTCTATAATTGGACTACCTATGGCAATAGCCTTTGGACTTTTCATTGGCGTGCTGAACATGGTGCCTTACCTGCAGTTGGTGTCGCTACCCATTGCAGCCTTCCTATGCTTGGTGCTCTCGGTAGATACTGGACAACCTTTCTGGCCCCTCTTCGGCTGGACCTTTGCTGCCTACTGCATCTGCCAGCTCATTCAAGATCTGGTGCTCATCCCACTTATCATGAAACAGCAAATGGGCCTCAACCCAGCCGTAGTATTTCTGTCGCTGTCGATATGGGGCTACCTACTGGGCTTTGTGGGACTTATCATAGCACTGCCTTTAACAACGCTAATTATCAGCTATTACAGTGAATATGTGCTTCATGCGCCTAATCCTTTATATAACAAAAACAACAAGAAAAAGAAGAAGAAAAAGCGGCGCAACGACAAAGACATTGAACCAATGTCAACAACCATTGGCGAGCCCGACCCGTTGACTTATGGCGACGACTCTGACCCGCTCACTTACGGCGACGACTCCGATCCGCTTACTTACGGCAACGAGCCAGCAATTGACATTGACAACAGTCAAAATAACGCTATAGTTGCTGATTGATTCGTTTTTTTGATATATTAGACTACACCTCTCAATAAAAAACAACTTGTTTTTCTTTCAGTTTGCACTTATTTTTCAAAAAAACTGCGTAAATTTGTAGAACTTTTCAACACTATTTACACTGCAAGAGGTTGTGTAAGCTCATTAAAATTTTTAAACAGTATGATTAACAGAGTTTTAATAAGGATAAAAGTAGTTCAGATGATATATAACTTCATGCTGACTCGTAGCATAAAATCTCCTGAGATGGCCAGGAAGGAGTTACAGCAAAGTTTTGATAAATCCTATGAACTATATAACTACTTGCTCAAGTTGATTATTGACCTGACCGATTTACAGGACCGATACCTCGATGAGTCAAGACACAAATTCCTTCCCACACACGAAGACCTCAACCCTAACCTAAAGTTTGTTGAAAACGAGCTCGTTGAACTACTGCGTGAGAACGAGCAACTGCAACAATACATCAGGGATCACAAACTCTCTTGGCGAGACAACGAAATTTTCCTTAAACTTATACTCAACAAGATACAAAATAGCGATATCTACCATGAGTATATGGAGAACGGCAGCAGCGACCTCGACGGTGATTGCTACTTCTGGATACAAATCTTCAAGCGCTTGCTCATCGATGACGACGACCTTCTCGAGGAACTTGAGAGCCAGTCGGTGTATTGGAGCAGCGATGACCTCGATTTCATGGGCCAGTTTGTCATTAAGACCATCAAGCGTTTCAACGATGGCAGCAACCAACCTATTATGCCGCAGTTCAAAGACCAAGAGGATGCCGACTATGGCCCTGAGCTCTTTACTGCGACATTAGACCAGGAAGATCTTAATACTGCCACTATCGAGAAGTTTATCGACTCCCGACATTGGGACAGCGACCGCATCGCACTTATCGATAGGGTTATACTGCTTGTGGCCCTCGCCGAGGTGAGAAGCTTTGAGAAAATTCCCACAACGGTGACTCTCAACGAATACATTGAGATAGCAAAATCTTTCAGTTCGCCCAGCAGCTCGGCATTTGTCAACGGCGTACTCAATGCCGCCATTCGTGAGCTGAAGTATGCAGGGGTAATAAGAAAACCTTGATTGACTTAAGATTATTCATTTATTTATTAACCAAATAATACTACTATGTTGAATTTTATTTTATTAGCCGCTGCGCCACAAGAAGGTGGTGATGCAGGTGGAAGCGGAATGATGAGCATCGTTATGATTGTTGCTCTTATCGCGATTTTCTACTTCTTCATGATTCGTCCACAAAGCAAGAAGCAGAAAGAGATCAAGAAATTCCGCGATGCCATGCAGAGAGGTGACAAGGTGACAACCGCTGGCGGCATCCACGGCAAGATTAAAGAAATCAAAGAGAACGTGATTGTGCTGCAAGTCGATGACAATGTAAAAATCACTGTCGACAAGGCTATGGTTTACCCATCGGCTGGTGATGCCATTGAGTCGGGTGCCGACATCAAGAACGCCAACTGATTGAAATCCAATCACTAAACACACTTTAATAGTAAAGTAGTGCTCACTTGCACTACTCTACTATTATTGCAATACATCCACACATGTCATGAGTTGGTTTAAGCATCACTTCCATTGGTTATCAACACTTTGTAAGAAGTTGTCGAGCAAGGAGACTTTCTTGTTCCTCACTTTTGCGCTGATTGCTGCTCTATTTTGGATGCTGCTTGCTTTTAACAATAACATGACTCACGATATTACCATCAATGTGGCGGTGAAAAAGCCAAAGAATGTCACGCTGATTAACGATGTGCCATCGACTATCACAGTTACAGTTAAAGATCGAGGACTCTCGTTCCTTAAGTCCTTCTTTAAGTCAAGGCCTACAATAGAGATTGACTTCAGCAAATACAACAACGAGAAAACCAACACTATGGAAGTCAATTCTGGCCAACTCATTAATGAGGTGAGGAGGGCGTTGAACAGCGAGGCCAATATTATTAAGATTATGCCCGAGAGCATAGCATCAAAATACACCACACTGCCTGGAAAGAAGGTGCCGGTCAACTGGGAAGACAACATCGAGAACATCATTCCCGATAAGCAGTTTGTCATCAACCCCGACATGATAAAAACCGACCCTGATTCAGTTGTCATCTATGCCCTCGACCAAGCCACATTGTTCAAAATCAAAGAAGTGGACATTTCAACCGTTGAGGTGGCAAACCTCACTTCCACTTTTACCAAGGATGTGAATCTCAAAGGTATCAACAATGTGAGAATTATCCCCGACAGGGTGAAACTTACGGTGCCTGTTGAACCACTCATCAGAAAAGACTATAACGCCTCCATTTCGTTGAGAAACCTGCCATCAGGAGTAAAAGTGCCTCTTTTCCCTCCCTCGGTTAACGTATCTTTCCTTGTGCCACAAAGTCACTACCGCGACCCTGTGAACCTGACTGTTATAGTAGATTACAATGACATCGATCCAAACTGTAACAAAGTCAAAATAAAACTAGGTGAAGTATCGGGGAACTATACCAATGTGACATTACCTATTGACAGTGTAGGTTATCTTATCGAACGCTACTAAGCCCATGACTCAGAAAAAACTGATAGCTATAACTGGAGGCATAGGTTCCGGGAAAAGCGTAGTCGCAAAGATTCTGCGTATCATGGGTTACAAAATCTATGACTGCGATGAACATGCCAAGCGACTAATGCACACCTCCCCTATCATCAGACAACAACTCACAGCACGCTTCGGAGAGGACATCTATACCGACGACGGCATTATCAATAAACCGCTGCTGAGTTCAATCATCTTCAATGACCCTGATGCTCTTGCCACTGTCAACGGCATAGTACATCCTGTGGTGAAAAACGATATTATCAGCTGGCACAACACCCACCCTAAGCAACACAACTTTGTAGAAACAGCAATCCTGGCAGAAGCAGGTATGCAGTCTATGATCGATGAGGTGTGGAATGTCACTGCTCCTGTCGAAACGCGTATCGCAAGAGTAATGAGCCGCAATGCCACTACTCGCGAGAAGGTGATGGAGCGCATCAACTCTCAGTCTACTTCACTGAATGAGGTCAGCGTTCCCGTCAAATCTATCATCAACGACGGCAATACAGCAATACTCCCACAAATCATCACATTGCTCAGGAGTCTTGATGTCTAACTATCAGTCCTCAATGAGCATAAAAAGTTTAGAGGAGCGCCAGTCTTGCTGACGCTCCTCTAAAAAATTATAATTCTTAACCACTAAAATTAGTCTGCATTAAGATTTACACGCTTGAGGTCGGTAGCAACGAGCCCCTTCTGAGCCTTGTCAAGGAACATGGCAATTGTCATACCCTTCTCCTCGCTAGCCTCATACTCCTGCTCCATAAGGATATTCTCCTTATAGAACTTCTCCATGCGACCTTTCACGATGTTCTGGATCATCTGCTCGGGCATGCTCTTGAGCTTAGCGTCGGCAGTGTCGGCCATAAGTTGCTTAGCCTGCTCTACCTGCTCAGGGGTCATATAACCCTTGCGAACAGCCTCATCCTGATGCTCCTCGGTAGCGCAGTAGTAGGGGTTGAAACCTGCCTTCTTCAAAGCGTTCTCAACAGCTTTCTGCACTTGTTCGCTCTTGGTCTTCTCGATGGCGATGCCAGTCTCCTCGTCAATCACGTTCTGAGGAATCTGCTCACGGCTAGCAGCAACAGGGCGCATAGCAGCAACCTGCATTGCAACAGCCTTACCAGTCTCCTCATCAACGGGAGCGTTGAAAGCAACGAGAGTAGAGAGCTTCTTGTTGAAGTGGTTGTAACCAGCGATGCCGGCAGCCTCAAGGCACTCATAAGCGCCAAGCTCCATCTTCTCTCCGGTGATACCGCTCAGAGCAGTGATGTGCTCAGCAACGGTAGCGCCATCGAAGGTGTAGTTCTTGAGATCATCAAGATTCTGTACCTTTGCGGCAACAGCCTCGTCGAGGATGCGGTTGGCGAGAGTGACAAACTTCTCAGTACCTGCAACTGGCTCGGTCTCGCACTTCAGCGCTACGATAGCACCAAAGTTACCTACAACCTTGCACTTTGCAATACCCTCAGCAGCTGTGCGGTCGCCACGCTTTGCAGCGATAGCCTGACCACGCTTGCGGATAATCTCCACAGCCTTGTCCATATCGTTCTCGGCCTCGATGAGAGCTTTCTTGCAATCAACCATACCAGCGTTAGTAATCTCGCGTAACTTCTTTATGTCGTTAATTGAAACAGCCATAATAGTGTTTAAAAAAATTATAAATTATTACCTAAATTAGTGAAC
>JAGCRW010000034.1 GCA_017964485.1 Muribaculaceae bacterium
ATAGTAGTAGTTGTAGTATTTTGCGTTGTGTGCGCCAAAGAGGAAGTTGGTGCATTTGAGTCCGTAGTAGCTATAGGTGAACATAGTTGAGAAGGCGAAGAAGAACACGATTACCATAAGCAGGTAGTGACCGATATTGGGTATCAGTTGCTGCCAAGCGCCTAAGGCTATCGCCAGTCCTTTAGGATCGTTGCCCACGCCAATGTAGTTGCCGGCGATGATGATGGGGATGGCGGTGAGTGTGCAAATCAGTCCTGAGTCGATGGCGGGGCCGAGCATGGCGATAAGTCCCTCGCGCACTGGCTCAGTGTTCTTGCTGGCACCGTGCATCATCGAGGCGGTACCGATACCTGCCTCGTTGACGTAGGCCGCGCGCCGCGCGCCGATTAGCGCCACGTAGGCAAAGCCTCCCAATCCTGCCTCAAATGTGAATGCACCCTTGAAGATGGACCCGAACACACCCGGTATCTTGTCGTAATTCATTACCATAATCACCAGCACCATGATGAGGTAGAGCGCTACCATGAGTGGCACCATCTTGGAGGCTATGTTGGCGATGCTTTTGATTCCTCTCAGGATCACTGCCGCCACGATGGCTACCATTATGATGCCCATAATGAAGCGCAGCCAAGGGGTGTTCTCAATGCCCATAGGGGTAGTGAATACTGTGGTCACCGACTCCACGAGCTGGTTGGCCTGCCACACACACAGGGTGCCTACCAATCCAAAGATGGCAAATGCAATGGCGAGTGGTTTCCATTTCTCGCCCAATCCCTTAGTGATGATATACATGGGGCCGCCCTGCACCTCGCCGGCGCTGTCTTTGCCCTTGTACATGATGGCGAGTGTGCCCTCAAAGAACTTGGTGCACATTCCCACCAGTGCGCTTACCCACATCCAGAAAATCACGCCTGGATTGCCGTTTCCCACGGTGAGCGCCACCGCCACTCCGGCGATGTTGCCCATACCAACCGTTGCCGCAATGGCGCTGAGCAGCGCCTGGACCGAACTGATTTGTCCCGTCTGCTTGCCACTGTCGGCAGCCTGCTTCTGCCGCAGCACACCAATGGCTTGAGGCAGCCGCCTGATTGACACGGCACCTGAATAGATAAAGAGAAACAGTCCGCCACCAATTAGCAGCAGGAATTCTGGATACTCACACAGCATATCGGCCGTAGCGATAATAGCATCTCCTATTTTATCAAAGAAATTGGACATAAAATGTAAAGTAAAAAGTAAAAAGGACTAAGTACAAAGTGTTAAGCCTCTAAACTATCATCTAAAACTTGGAGCCAGCGCCGCCACCGTCAAAGTCGCCACCGCCATACTTGTATTTGTAGGCCTCGGGCTCTTCGGGTTTTTCCTCGTTTTCTGATTCCTCGTTTTCTGGTTCAGGCTCGTCGTTCTCCTCTTGTTGAGATGCATCAGCTAGTGCTGAAGCCGCGCCTGTAGCCGCTACAGCAGCTGTTTCGGTGTTGGCCTCCGCTGTGGTTTGCTCGCCATTGGTGGGTTGCTGCGGTTGGTTCTTTTTGTTGCGTTTTCTCAATAAGGCGAGTCCACCAATGCCGGCAGCTATTCCACCCAAAATCCACCATCCGTTGCCGCCACTGCTTTTGGAGTCATTGTTTTGGCTTGCAGCAGCCTGAATCTGCTCATATTCTTCTATTACAATAGGTTCGATGTAGTCAATAGCGGCAACTATGCCACTAGCGTAGTCACCCTCCTTGAAATGTGGAACCATGATAGAGTCGGTGATATATCTGCACTTCACATCGGGCAGAACACCTTGAATGCCTCTGCCAGGAGCTAGATACACTTCACCTGGCCCCTTGTCGTTTCTAGGCTTAACAAGAATTATCAGGCCATTGTTTAACTTCTTGTCGCCAATGCCCCATTTCTTGCCAAGCTGAGTGGCAAACTGGTTGGCCTCGAGCTTACCCAAGTCATTGACTGTAACCACTACAATCTGGTTGGTAGTGCGTCGTGACAGCGAGTCGAGCCTTGTGTTGAGGGCATTAACGAGCGAGTCGTTCTTGAAAATTCCAGCCTCGTCGTAGATTGGCATCATGCTATCGGGCTTCTCAGGCACCTGCGCCATGCACACCTCACCAACGAAACAGGCTAATGCAATTAATACTATCTTAAGTAACTTCATTTTTCTAAAATATAGTAATCAAAAACTCTTAACTATGAGTAATAAACTACCAGCTTCCGCCAGCGCCTCCTCCGCCGAAGCTGCCTCCGCCGAAGCCGCCCCAGCCTCCGCTGGAACTGCCGCCACCCCAACTGCCGCCGCGTGAACTACCACTGTAGCCGCCAGGGAAGATGATTGGTCCGCCGGTGTAGGTGCGGGTGTTGGTGCCTGTGCCGTTGCCCATGCCACCTTTCTTCATTGACACAACTATGAGGCAAATTATGGCGATGAACACTATGAGACCGAGGATGGCATCACCATCATCACCCATGTATTCCTCTTTGTCGAACTCGCCCTTCATGGCAGGCATGATTACCGCAAGTGCATCCTTGATGCCGCCAGCATAGTCGTTTTCTTTGAAATGAGGTATCATTTCTTTCTCGATTATGCGCTTGCACAGCACATCGGGCAGCACGGCTTCCACGCCGTAGCCAGTGGCGATAAAGGCGTTACCGTTCTCATTTTCGGTCTTTACCTTGATGAGAATCACCACGCCATTGTTGTCGCCTTCGTGCCCCACACCCCAGTCGCGTCCTAGCTGGGTGGCATATTCCGATATGTCGGCTCCACCTATTGAGGTCACCGTCATCACCAGGATTTGGTTGCTGGTAGTGCGCGAGAAATACTCTAACGAATCCTCAATTTCCTGTGCAGTGGCAGGGTCAATGACGCCAGCCAGGTCCCACAGCAGTTTCTTCTCAGTTGGCTTATCGGGGACCGCAGTCACTTTGCCGTCGTCGCCAATCACAGCAGCTGGCATTTTCTTCTCCACCTCTTGGCGTGGTGCTGACGACGTGGGTTCACCGCAGGCGGGTAAAGCCACCAAGAGCAGCATTGCCAAAGCGATGAATTTTATGATTTTATTCTTCATAGGAAATCTCATTGCTAAGTTCATTAACGTCGTCATCTTCACTTGGGAAATAGGCCTTCAGCTTTGCGCCCACACGGGCAATGACAGCGCACAGGCCTGTAGCGGGGTCGCCCTGCTTGAAGTACTCGAGAAGTATCCCTTTTTCTTCATCCCAATAGTTAGGAGAGACCACCTCATCGATGCCGCTGTCGCCGAGGATGGCAAACTTGCGGCTATCAAACGCCACGTAGATAAGCACGCCGTTGCGGTGGCGAGTCTTATACATACCCAGGCGGTTAAAGGTCTTGATGGCGTCGCGCATCACGTCGTCGCCACACTCGGGTGTGAGGTGCACGCGAATCTCGCCCGAGGTCATCTTCTCGGCCTCACCAATGGCGTTTACCACCCGCCCCTGGTCAGGTTTGCTGATAAAGTTGTCGAGTTGCATAGTTCGTTTTTAGTTAAGAGGGGAGAGGAGGAGAGCGATGATAAGTGTTAAGTGTAAAGTTTTAAGTGTTAAGTATTAAGCACTAAAGTGACTTTATACTTTGCACTTGCTACTTTATCCTTATTTAATTAGTCCTCAAGCATGCTTTCCACATTAGGCACTTTGTCGGTGCCCTCTTCGGCCTTGAATTGTGGTTTTGCTTTAAAGCCGAATAAGCCAGCAACTATATTGCCTGGGAACAGGTCGATATTAGTGTTGTATTCTTTGACTTTTTCAATATAGTCTTTTCTGGAAGTGTTGATGCGGTTCTCGGTGCCCTCCATTTGTGCCTGGAAATCTTTGTGCAGGTCTTCGGCCTTCAGGTCGGGATAAGCCTCGTGAACTACATTGATAGCCAGATTGAGCTGGTCTTTCAGTTTCTTTTGAGAGTTAAGGTAGTTGTTGATAGCCTGCTCATCGTTGGGGTCAACCTTAACATTCTTGAGAGCTTGAGCCGAGTCAGAGAGTGCCTGCATCTGCTGGAGAGCTTGATCTTGTTGCTCAGTATTCCTTACGCCAGCGCGCGCGTTGGTCACGCCTTGATAGGTCTCTCTCTCGTGTTTGTCATACTTCTTCAAGTTGGCAGCAATAGTGGTATAAAGGTCGCTGCGGCGTTGATAGTCGGCTTCAACCTTTGACCAAGCAGCATCTACTTCTTTCTCTTGAGTCACGAAAGCGTTGCGCTTGGTGCATCCATAACCACCAAGAATGAGCGCAAGAATGATTAAAATAGTGGCAGTTTTGCCAAGTCCGAAGCAGCCCTTAGCTGCGCCACCTAATGAAAGGTTGTTTACTGGATTTTGATTGTTTGCTCCCATGTTTTGAGGTTGTTGCACGGGAATGTTGTTAGTGTTCTGATCCATGATTTTTATTAATTAAAATGTTAGAATAAATTTTTTTGTAAAAGTAGTGCTTTTTGTTGAAATACGCACAACTTTTGGGGTAAAAAATCATATTTCAATAAAAATATGATGCATTTATCTCGTTTTTGGCACTTGCTGTTTTTTTGTTAAAAAGGGTAATATTGTTGCATTGGGGGTTAAAAAAGACACTTTTCTTCCCATTTGGAATATGCTCTTAAATTTTATTGCCTACATTTGCAAAGATTTCAAAAAAATGGTAATAAAAAACAAATGGGTAATATGAAGAAATTTTTATTTGCACTGTCGTTAATGGCAGTAGCGGTAAGCGCCCAGGCTGGCGGCTTGCTGCATAATACCAATCAACACATCGCTTTCCAGCGCATGATGGCGCGTGGAGCAAGTAACGAAATTGATGCAGTGTTCACCAATCCTGCTGGTATCGCCTTTATGGACCATGTGGGCTGGGCATTGTCGCTCAACATTCAGAGTGCCTATCAAACCCGCGACATTGACGCTACAGTGATGACACCTGCTGGGATGGGACTCTTCCCTGGTGACACTTACCAAAGGAAATATGAGGGTAAAACCTCAGCTCCCATTATTCCTTCGATTTATGCCGTTTACAAGACTCCAAAGTGGGCAATTTCAGGATTCTTTGGTATCGTTGGCGGTGGTGGCAAAGCCACATTCGACGATGGTCTGCCCCTCTTTGACGTAGCAGTGATGGCAGGGCTTTATCAAGGCACATCATCGCTGGCACCGCTCTTGGGTGGCCCCATAACCCCTAACCAATACAACATTGACGGCTACATGCGTGGCAAGCAGTACATCTTTGGCGGTCAGTTGGGATTTTCCTATAAGTTTAACGAGCACTTCTCGGGTTTTGCAGGATTCCGCGCCAACTACTTTACTGGCAACTATACTGGTCATGTCAACGCAACCGCCAATGAGGCTTTGGTTGCAAAATTGGAGCAGATTTCACTCGCTGCACCTCAATATGCCGGTGTTTTGACTCCAATGATGGCCGAGAACGGCTTGGCCCATATCGCCATCGACTGCACCCAGACAGGCTGGGGCATCACCCCAATCTTGGGCGTGGACTTCAAGTGGAAAGGCTTGACCGTTGCAGCTAAGTATGAGTTTAAGACCAATCTTAACATCGAGAACGACACCAAGACCCTTGAAGCTCCTGCAGGATTTGAGGAGAAACTCGAGCCTTACGCTCACGGCGTGAACACTCCAAGCGACCTGCCAAGCGTGCTTTATGCTGCTGTTGGTTATGAGTTTATCCCCAACAAGTTGCGTGGCACTGTAGAATATCACTACTATGATGACAAGCATGCCGACATGGCCGGCAACAAGAACAAGGAGCTGAAGCACGGCACCCACGAGTTTCTCGCTGGTGTGGAGTGGGACATCAACAAGACCTTTACTGTTAGTGCTGGTTTCCAGCGCACCGACTATGGTTTGAGCGACAAGTATCAGAGTAACACCTCGTTCTCTTGCGACAGTTACTCCATTGGTCTTGGTGGCGCCATCAACGTATCGCCTAAGGTGAAGATTAACTTGGGCTACTTCTGGACCAACTATAGCGACTACAAGAAAGAGATGCCCGCCGAGGCAGGTGGCTACAATGGCGTATCGCCAGCCCTTCCAGGCACCGACATCTACAGCCGCACCAACAAAGTGTTTGGCGCAGGAGTTGATTTCAAGTTCTAAGCTATAAAACAACTATTTAAAAATTAGACTCGGGGGAAATCCCTCGAGTCTTTTTTCTTAAAAAATAATCGTCTCCTTTTTTGTTCTTCTTTACATCTGCGTAATCACATAGATGATTGTTGCGATTAGGACTAGGAGGATTAGGCATCCTGGCAGGGAGAGTGTGCAGGAGCGGGTTTTGATTTGCTGTTGTGGGTTTGGGTTGCCGTTTTCGTCGAATGCTGCTTCTTTGGGGTCATATTTTTCTACGCCTGGAGTTTTGCTAGGTAGCCCCTGGTAGTGGTCGATGAGAATCTTGCGTGGGTGCATGCCGTCGTAGGGCGCCACCACTCCGTTGTTCTCAAGCTGCTGCATGATTTGCTCTGCCCGCTCGGGTGGAATGTCGAAGTAGCGTTGCAGCATGGGCAGTGAAATGGCGTTGCAGGTGCGAATGTAGGCCACTGCGGCGTTGTAGAGCGGGTCAAGGCCCTCGGTCTGATGGCCGTGAGTCTCGTAGTAGAGGTCGCCTTTGAATTGTGGCGGCTCAGGATCGGGATGACGCAACTCCTCGGCAGGGGCTATCTCGTTAGGAATATAGGCTATGCCGTCAACAATTTTTAGCATCGACATGCATTTAGGGCATGTGATGATGTGGTCGAGTTTAGCAAGTTCCTCCTCGCTCTGAATGGTAATATGTCCGCACTTAGGGCATTCGATTTTCATAGTTTACAGTTCGTAGTTAATAGTTCACAGTTTTTCATATACTGCTATCATCATTCGAAATACACACCTATTATAATATATATAATAAAGAACAAAGCTACTGCTACTATTGTAGCGGTTAGACATCCACCGAGGCTCATGATGCTGAACTTTGATGGCTTGGAGCCGTTGCTGCTTGATGAGCTGCGGCTATTTCTTGCTGAGTTGTTGTAGCGTTGCTGTCTCACGGTAGTTGCCTGATAAGTGGGGTTTTGTGGTGGTTTGTAGGTAGATTGTTTGTTTTGTGGAACACGGCGTGCGGGTGGTGTGTTGGCTTTAAGTCTTGCCGCCTCTTGCTGCGCCGGCGTTAGTGGCGGCGTGTTGTTAGGTGGCGGTGACACTCTCACATATTTTCCGCACTTGGGGCAGAAATTCACCCCTTCCCTTAAGAATGCGCCGCAGTGCTTGCAGTAGCGCATCACGTCGTCGATATGCGGTGGTTGGGCAGGCTGCGGACTGACGGACGGTTGCTGGGCTTGTCGCGTCGCAATTGGTGGTGGTACCGAGGTGAGTGCGGGAGGTGTGGGGAGGCTTGGCGGTTGCTGACTTGTTGTGGCAGGGGCATCATCGCTTTCGGGCAAAGCAGCTGCTTTGCCGTTTATCAGACTCACGTCTACGTCAATTTCAGCAAGGCACTGAGGGCACACGAGATGTCCTTCCTGGTTCTCGAGTTCCTCAATCGACACGTCAATATGTTTCCCGCATTCGGTACAGAAAATGTGCATTTTAGTTGAGAGTGTAGAGGGGAGAGTTGAGAGGTTAATAGTAGAGTGATGACAATTTCACCACTCTACTATAATATTACATATTTACTTTATACGTAGTGAACAATGGCTTTAACCACGATGTGCCACTTGCCGTTCTCGAGCTGAGCACGTCCGGCACGGTCGGTGACGATGCGAGTCTTGCCGGCTGTTGACTGGATGTTGTTTCCTGAGCATGCTCTAGCGAGTGCGTCGCCTGGCATGAGGAGTGCCAACTTCTGTGCCTCGTTCTTGCTGATAACAGTAAACGAACCGCTCTTGCCATCCATAGTGGTAAGCTCGAAGATGGAGTTTCCTGGCTCGTAGGCCGATGATGAGCGCGAGAAGTTGTCGTTCTCATCGGGTTTAGCCATAAACAGGATGCGTGGCTCGCCAAAGGCAGGAGCTGGAGCAGCAGCTTTAGGCTCCTCTTTCTTAGGTTCTTCTTTCTTTACCTCTTCCTTAGGCTCCTCTTTTTTCTCGGCAGGCTTATTCTCGTTCTTCTCAACAGGTTTGTTGAAGTCTATCTTCTGAGCTTGTGCGAGGTTGTCGTTGGTGTTCTTGGCCTCGGCCTTGTTCTCGCGCTTGGTAGCAGGCTTGTTGGTGTCGTCCTGTCCTTTCTGGTTAGAGCGCACTTTGTCGATTTGCTGCTGTAGGTTCTTGATGTCGTCATTGGCATCACGCATGAGAAGTTGGTTCTCCTTGCGAGCCTGCATAGCTAGGAATGTGCCAAGAGCGCCCAGGGCGAGACCCAGGAGCGAGATGAAATAGAGGAATCCGTGTCCACCGTGGCTCTCTTTCTCGCCATTGTCTTTAGTGTCGGCAGCCTTGGTGGTATCGTTAGCGGCAACTACATTGGTGCCACCTGTAGTGGCAGTAGCAGCAGTAGCAGCTGGCTCAGCGTTAGCTTCGGTGGTGCTTTGCACAGCATTGCCGTCGTGATTCTTGTTGTACTTCTCGATGTCTTTCTTTACTTGTCCCTTGATAGAAGGTTTGTACTCAGTGGTAATGGTTGATACCAGCTTGTCGATATTGCCGGTCTCACCTTCGTGGGCTTTGAGCTTGTCGTAGTATTCTACCCACTTTGATTTGCTGCCATACATTACTCTGAGGTCATCGAGTGAGTAGTTCTCACTGGTCCTCTTGATAACATCGGCCTCGGCTTTGCCAAACCCTAAGTCGTAGGCAATCCATTGTGCGCCCACTGCGAGACCATGCTTCCATTGTCCTTCAGTGAGGTTTCCGTCTTGAGCTTTGATGCTCATTGTGCTCATTGTGCTCATTGTTGCAATGAAGCACACTAAAACTACTAAAATTTTCTTCATTTCATTAAATGATTTTGATGGTTATTATTATGTTATTTATATTGTCCTAGAAATCACCTCGTTGCAGAGGTTTTTGAGCAAGTTGTGGCGGATAATGCCGATGATGGGGTAGAAGAACGGCACGTCCTCGATGGGCTCATCGCCCTGATATCGTCCCTTGAGGTAGCTGTTGATACCTGCAGTGAGGTAGTTGTCGATGTCATCGCCAAGCACACTGCAGAAAATCTTGAACACCTTGTTGTCGATGCCAAACTCGTCTTTGGTGACGTTGTCGCACAGGCCAATGAAGAACTGGTTGAAGCGTGCCACCTGGTCGATGAGCTCTTTGCGGGTCTCAATGTCATAGACCGACTTGATGTTGAGCGGCTGCTTCTCAATCATCGAGAAGCAGTACTTCATGGCGTTGACATTGCGCGGCGTGAGTTGCTGCACGTCAACATTGCCGTCCATGCGCAAAGTCTCGAGTTTGATACCGCCTCGGCAGGTAATCTGCTTGGGGCTCTTTTGCTCAATCTTGATGAGGAAGCGCTCGGTGTATTTCTTCTCAAACACGCGCTCCAGGATGAGTTGTGTGAACTCAGTAACCTGGTCTATGCTTCCTAAGATATTGAGAATCTTGGAGCCAGTGCCGCTGAAGTATATCTGCTTGGGCATCTCGTAGTTGCGTGCCTTCATCGACTGCGCGATGTAGTAGATGATGGCGGCATAGAAGTACATGAATATCAACTTGCGCTGCTGGTCGTTGCGCAGCAAGATGTTGTAGCTGTAGATGTTGCGGTCCACCTCGCGCAGGTTGCGCAACTGCTCCACATTCTCGATGGAGAATAGGAAGGCGTTGACGTCTTGCGAGCGCTTGCGCTTGAGCACGTCTTGCAGGATACTGTTGAGGTAGCCTATGTCGCTGTTCTTGGAGATGAGACGCTTGAAGTACTCGCCATAGTGGCGGATGAGCGGATTGTTGTCGGCATCGCGCTCGGTAAATGCATCACCAAAGATGGCGTCACCGGCAAAGCGGAACGACGAGATAGCCACCGGAATGGTGTCGAGACGGTTCTCGGTGGGCTGATAAATCACGGTGTCGGTTGTGCCGCCGCCAATGTCGATAGAGACAAAGCTGCCTCCGCTCACGTCGTCGCCCTTATAGAAATAGGCTGGCGCGATGCTCTCGGGATAGGCGTGGAGGTTGCTGATGTCGCTGCCAAAGTAGGTGCGATAGAGCTCTTCCCACGTATCGTCGAGTTTGCGTCTGTCGCTGCCGCCCATGCTCACGGGGAAGAAGTAGACGATGCTGGTGCGGTTGAGGTCACCGTTCTCGAGTAGCACCTTAGCCTTGATGAGCAGCACCAATTCGCGAAGGAATTCGCGTGAGAGTGTGATGTCGCCCATCCACTTGAGGTTAGTGGTGATGTCGTAGCCGTCAAAATACTGACGCTCATAGAGGAACGGTATGTTGATGTCGCCAAAGAGCTTGTGTCCGCCAGTGCTGATGGCGTTGCGCGCCAGGGCACTACGCAGAGGGAAGCCGTACACATTGTCGATGTCGCTAGGCAGGAACTCCACGCGCTGCAGCTGGTCGGCAAAGAGCAGCGTGCCGCGCTTGAGCAGCGATGCGATGAGCACTTGATGCTCGCTGTGGGCAAACTCCAGCGTCTTGGCGTCCTCGCCACGAACCGACCACTCAACGTGGCTGTTGGTAGTACCGAAATCAACGGCAAAAATCAGTTCCTTGCTGCTTGCCATATAGGGCTTCCACAGAGGCACGATATATCCAGTAAATTGCCCCGATGGGGTAGTGATGTCGGCTCTTACCATATCGAAGGCGCCCTCGATGTCGTAGTAAGAGGTAGTATATGAGCTCTGCGAGCGCAGACGGCTGCTGCACTTGAGGTTATCGCTCGTCATGCCGTTGTTGAAGAACGAGAGTTGCGCGCTACCACCGTCAATCATTGAGAACAGCTGTACGGTGTAATCGTCTTTATAGTCGGTGCGCACAAATGGGAAGATGGCGGTTGACATCACCACATTGGTGATGATGCGGCCGGTGCCACGCTTCTCGTCGAAGTGCCATGATGGATCGTCGATTGGATAGTAGTTGCGGGTAAGCTCAATGAAGCGCTTCTTGAGTGGCACTCTGATGGTGACGTTCACCGAGCCGTCGCTCAGCTCTTCCATCTCGAGCATGTTGCGGCCGTGCACCTGCTTGGTCACATCGCTGGCGTTAAAATATTTGAAGAACTCCTCGGTCAAAGGCAAGAGATAGCCGTTATTGCTTATCATCATCTTGTTGATGACGTTGCCGTTGAAGTAGTGGTCGCTGTCGATGGGACCGCTAAGGCGGATGAGAGTGTCTTGCAAGAAGTCGCCAGTGGTGACAAAGGGATACTCAATGCTGGTGTCGGGGAGCTTGCGCTTGGACACGGGTATGCCGTGGGTGAACACCTGCGTGGAGCTGTCCCACTCTTTGTCGATATAGATGTAGTGGTCAACGCTGCCGTTGAAGTTGTTGCGAAGCACTAGTGGCAGAGTGCCGCCCACTTGACGTGTGGGAGCGATGACGAAGTCGCTGTTGGCAGCTGCTGTGCGTATGTCGCGAGCACGCTTGTGGTAAAGTCTTGCTCCGAGCACTGTCACCTCGTTGTCGCCCACGAAGGGGTCGAATTCCAGGTCGAGTCTCTCTACCAGGCGTGGAGCCAACTCATAGCTCAGCGCCTCAAGGTTGGGAATCACCTGCGTGAGGCGGTTGTAGAGCATGGGTTTCTGCTCCATGATGATGTTCTTGTTCTTGAGCATGTAGTCATAGACACACTTCACTGCGGTGCGCAGCGTGGGGAATGCGTTGAAGAGCATGAACATGTAGTAGATGAAGTCGTCGTCGCGTTGCCACAGGTCGCGTGTGTCGCTGTCGAAGAGCGAGATGCCTTGCTCTACCTTGATGGCATTGATTGGTTTCTCACTCTCGCGCGGTACGGCGATAGTCATCGACGACGGCGAGGTGGCACCAATCACCTGGCTGTTCCACAGCATGATGTACCAGTCGGTGAGCATATTGAAGTTATACTTGGTGTCGCTGGCGAGGAAGAGTTCAAGAGTCTCGCCGTAGAGGCGGTGCTCGGGCTCACTCTTGAGTCGCTCAATCTGCTCGTCACGATTCCAACGCACGATGTGGAGGTAGTCTTTGTGATTCTCGAAGTCGAAGAAGAGCTGGGCCACGTCAAGGGCATTAGACACCAGTCGCTTGTCCATCATAGACCCGCTCAGCCGCGCGTTGCTGGCGAGGTGCTCAAAGGCGTTCTTCACCAAGTCGAGCTGAGCAAAAGGACTTGGGATAGCGGTGCGAGGATTCTCGCTCATGCCGCCGTTAGGGTCCTTGATTTGCTTGATGTCGTCGTCAACGTAGGGCGTTACCGGAATCCAGTCTTGCGCGCTAGTCTTCGTCGTCTTGTTGTTATATGATAGTACTTGACTCATAAAAAGTTATCAGTTGTCAGTTGTCAGTTGAGGTTGTTGTATCTCTCGTTGATGATTTTCTCGGCGGCGGTGTAGAAGAGGTCCATGAGTTTGAGCTCAGGATTGGTGCCGTAGCGGTTGTTGTCACGGCTGAGGCGGTTCATCTCGGCCTTAAACACGTCGTTGTCAACTTTCTTGTTGCCGAACAAGCCTTTCTTGGTCACCACTTTGTGGATGGCTTTGTTCATGTCCATTTCTCCCTCGTTGAAGAGGGTGACGTGGCGACGGTTGTGCAGCAATTCGGTGAGCCACTCAATGTAGCTGTCGAAGAACTGCTGGGTGAGCACGCGGTAGAACTGTGTGCCGGTGAATTCGCGGGTAATCTTGGGAGCATCCTCGGTAAAGCCCTGCCCAATGATGCCGTTCAGACCCGTACGCAGGAAGATGTAAAGCAGATGCAGCTTCACGAGCGGGCGATAGATCATTGAGCGTGTCTCTTGACCGAAGGCCGAGAAATCAACGAAGTCGGTGTCTTGGTCGAGGCCGTACTCAAATGCCTTGGTGGGCAAAGGCTCGCCGGTAGCGAGGTCGGTGAGTTCGCTGTCGCTCAGGCTCATGAACTTGAATGGCGCCATAGCTCCCACCATCTCGATGAGGTGGGCGGGGTCGTGCTGGTCGCGCTTGTCGCCCGGGTCATAGGCGTAAGGTGCGTTATGTCCGTGGTCACCGAGGTAGAAGATGGCGTTCACAGCGTTTTTTCCGTTGCCGGTGAGGGTGTTGTTATAGTATTCAAGCGCGCTCTGTGTTTTTACCACAAAGTCGGCATTGTCGATGCGCTTGTCATTCTTGTCTTCGCTTTCCATGAGCGAGAAATAGGGGAGGACAGTAAGTCCGCCTATTGGCGCCTTCTGGAGGAAAGCCTTGTTCTTGGCGTCGATGTTCTTGGCTTGGCGGATGTTCTTCACGATGATGGGGAATCCCGCTGCGCCAGTGCCGCCAAAGATACTGCTGATGAAGAAGATGCGGTCTCCGTCGGCAAAGACATTGGCAAAGGCTTTGAACTCGTTGCTGTCCTTGACGCCGTTAAGCGCCACGCTGCCAATGTTGGGCGAGCCCACAAAGCCGATGCTCATCTTGTTCTCGAGCTGATAGTCGGCAAAGAGCAGCGAGGTGAGCGCCTGGTTGGGCTCGTTCATCGTGTTGTAGCTGATGAAGTCGCGGAACTTGTAGTTCTCGACTGCAGCGAGGTTGAAGATGAACGAGTCATCGAGGGGCACTTGGCTGCTCGATACTACATCCTTCAGGCTAGATATTTTGGTGGCGAAGAAGCCTTCGGCATTGGCGTTCTTGCCGTAGAGTTTCTCGCGGATGGTGCTGTAGGCGCTGAGCAGTCGCTCGGTGCGCTTGAGGTCGGCATTCGACTTGTGGGGATCGATGATGATGGGCACTATCTCCACATCTTGCAGCGGGCGTCCGTTGGCGTCAACAGGTCTCACGCCAGCGGCACACAGCATGATCATCGACTTGAGCACGCGTGAACCAGTACCTCCTATAGCAAATACAAATAGTTTCATATTATTTTAGTGGATCGTGATTGTGGATCGTGATCGGGTTGGTGTATTTATAAATTGAAATTTATTGTGCATTATGCATTGATTACTGCGGTATAGGTGTGTGGCGGCAGTTGCTACTCCACCAGCGTATCGAGAACGAGGCGATGACGAAGGTGAGCGCCGTGAACAGGATGTTGTAAACCTCGAAGGTAAACTCAGCGGTTGAGTAGTCAAAGCCCTCGAGCAGGTGCGACACCACAATGTAGCACACTACTGGTGTGAGCACGCTTGTAATGCCAAGCATCGCCAGCCAGTGATACCAGCGGTCGAACTTCACCGAGTTAATCACATAGTAGTAGATTGCCGCCATGCCCCATGCCATTGCGATGGTGATGACAGCCACCGTGCCATAGGCGCCGGTGTTATACATCTGGTCGCTGAAACCGTTCACTGTGTAAAGAGCCTCATAAAGTTCCACCCTGAAAATCCAGAACAGTACCGACACAACTGCTCCCAATACTAAAAAAACAACTTTGTTTTGCATATAATAGTTTGTTATTTAATTGTCTGTCAATTATTACTTTTCCAATTTAACCGTTATTTTGCCATAGGTAGCGTTTCCTGGCGCGAAGGCGTCGTAGATGCCTTGCAAGAAGCGGTCGAGGCCGAAGGTGGTGGTTGCGAAGCCTGGCGCCGAGGGGTTGATGTCGCTGCTTGTCGATGACTCTCGAATCCATGCAGGGAACTGATTGTTGATTGTAATGGCGAGTTCGTCGTGCGACGCGTTGAGCTTCCCGCGTGCTGTAATCAGGTGGGTCATGCCCTCGAGATAAGAGCGGTTGTTATTGTTGATGTCGGCAGGCGTGATTGGGCGGATAGTGATTTGGAAGCCCGATTGCGACTGCACGGTATAGTTGGCGATGTTGGTCAGGAACGCATCGTCCTTGCTCAAGGGTTTGAAGTTGGCGGCGATGGTAAAGCACATCACTCCCGTTTCACGGTCACCCTCGCACTTGGTGAGCAGAGTCTGGTCGTCGCGCGAGATGCGGAATCGGCCCGTGTTGTCCTTCCAGTCGGGCACAATCTTGAAGTTGATGTCGCCAGGCGCCTGGTTGAAGCGATAGGTGTTCTTCACGCCGTCAGGGCGAAGGAATTTGGCATATTTCTCGTCGTTGGCCATGCGGTCGATGGTCGCGGCGTCGCCCACGATGATGACATAGAAGGGACGCTGACCGTTGTAGGCCACAGGCGCGTTGTTGTAGGGGTAGTACATGCCGTTGTAGTCGCCCATTAGCTGGTTGACGATAATCGACTTGCCCTTATAGGTCTTGAAGATTGCCGTTGCCACGCTGTTCTCCTCATTGAGAATTTTCTCAACGCTCACGTCGGCGGTGTTCTGTGGCGAGTAGATGAGGTCGGTGACCAGCACACTCACGTTGCCAGGCTTCTGCGCTTGGAAAATCTTCTCGAAGATAAGCTTGAAGTCGGTGTAGCTGGAGTTGCCGGTGCCGCTGGTGCTCTCGTAGATATTGCGGTCTTGCAGGAACGAGTCAACAGTGCCGCTGTAGGGGTAGATGTTGTCGTTCACGATGTTGATTTTCACATTTTCGCGGTCGGGGAAGAAATTGATGAGGTCGTTGACCGCCTTCTTGAGCTGACCACGGCCGCTGGTGTGGTCGTAGGGAGTCATTGAGCCGCTGCGCTCAAAGTAGATGGTGAGCGATAGGTCCTTGAGGCCATAAACGCCGATGTTCCACGACATGGGCGGACGCAGCTTGCTGCCCACCTCGTTGATGTATTTCCCTAAGGCTTCGACATTTATCTCGCCGTTCTTGTCAAGATACTCGCTATATTTCTCGGGATTGCCTTTGATGATGGAGCAAATCGAGTCGTAGGTGACCTGTGTGGTGTCACCATTGATTAACGCCTTCTTGATGGTCTTCTCCAGGCCACCGCCGCTGCACGAGGTCATTGCCATGCTTGCGGCAAGCGCCACAATCATCGCCACTACCCAAATGCGCATTCTGCTTATTCTGTTCATTGTCAATACTTTTAAAAACAAAGTTTTTAATATAAAGCCTAGCCATGCGGTGCTACTTCACAGTGCTACTTCACCTTATAACCTGCAAAGTTACAAAATAATATTCATCTACACATTATTTAAGTGAGATTTTAGAAAATTTTATAACAAGAAGTATTATAAATATTACGGATTAATCTGTTTTTTCTGATTCTTTGAGCGATGAAAAACAACGCGCAGAGTGGTTTTTGTGCAATAGATAACAAAGATAAACGTTTTTATGTTAGGATAAATAGACTCTAATGGATAATTATCGTCGTCATATAGCACGTATTGCGGCATGGTTGCGTGGCATGGCACTTGTGGTTGCCATGTTGTGTGGGTGTGTCTTTAGTGCTGGTGCACAGGTGATTATCAATGGAGTGAGGGCTTTTACTGATGAAGGTAGCAATATGCTGCTTTATAGCCTGCCACAGTCTGCATTTGGCGATGATTTCACTGCGCAGGTGCAGGTGGATACCGCCTCGCATTGGCACAACATTACAGTTGCCGGACAGCCGCTTACGAGCAATCCCGTCACGTTCAGCGACGTGAGTGGTGACAAGGTGTATATCGTTAGGGCTATAGAAGATGGCAAGCAGGTGGTTAAACGCTTAATGTTCACCTTCCTGCCCATCATGAGCATTGATGGCGAGATGGGCTATGAAGTTGCTGACACCCATGTGACGCTAATGGATCCCGATGGCGCTACCGATGAGGGAATGCGCGCTCTGGTGAAGTGGCGTGGGGGATACACTAATACTGAGGGGCGCCACAAGCGCAACTACAGCATAAAATTTATTGACGAAAATGGCGATAAGCAGAACCGCAAACTGCTGGGTTTGCGCCGCGACAACCATTGGAAGCTAGATGCTGGGCAGGTTGACCTGTCGCGCGTGCGCAACCGTTTTGCTACTGACTTGTGGCTCGACATGGCGCGTGAGCCTTACTACTATGACCAGGCGCCCGATGCGCTGCTGGGCGCTCGTGGCAAGATGGTTGAGGTGTTTGCCGGCGGCAGATATATGGGCATATATTCGCTGATGGAGAGTATTGACCGCAAACAGCTGCAACTCAGGAAGTATGATGAAGACACGCATCTAATTCACGGCATGTTGTGGAATGCTGCCGAATGGAGCAAAGTGGCAGAGTTCAAGCAATATGTGCCCTACAACAACAATAGCCCCAATTACGACACCTTTGTGGTGGAGTACCCTGAGTTTGAGGAAGTTCATCCCACCCATCATGAGGACTTGTATAATGCGGTGAAATTTGTCGCCACAAGCGAAGTAGATAGTTATAATGCCCATGCCCACGAGTACTTCGACATGCCGGTGCTTATTGACTACGCCATCTTCATCCAATTCCTTATTTCGGTGGATAATGGCGTGAACAATATCTACTGGGCAATCTATGACCGTGAAGTGGACAAGCGACTCACGCTGGCTGCTTGGGACCTTGACTGGTCGCTGGGTACCAACCGCGACTCCCTCGACTTCCGC
Organism: Muribaculaceae bacterium; assembly: GCA_017964485.1. Classification (GTDB taxonomy): domain Bacteria; phylum Bacteroidota; class Bacteroidia; order Bacteroidales; family Muribaculaceae; genus Sodaliphilus. The sequence continues at coordinate 17,484 of JAGCRW010000034.1, forward strand.
GGAGGCAGGGCAGAACCCGACCATGACTTCAAATTCTCGAGTAGGGAGTTTAATATGTTTAAAGACCCAGAGTGCATCTACCACGATGTCATGATAAAACGCTACTGGCAACTGCGCAAGTCGTGGCTCAGCGAGCAAAACCTTGCCGACAGACTGAATGCCCTAGTTAATCCGCTGGTAGAGAGTGGGGCAGTGGCTCGCGAAGAGGCACGCTGGACTGGCGACAGCGACATCAATGGCCTGCCGCTCGACATCGTGGGCGAGAAGGACTATATCATCGACTGGATACATAAGCGCTTGACGCACCTCGACTGCACCCTTATGCGCCACCCCTGCGACGTTGATGGCGATGGTGCTGTCACCGCCTATGATATATTATTGGTTCAAGACTACTTGCTCAATGGCGGCACTTTCAACAACCGCTATGACGTCGACGGCGATGGCTGCGTCACGTCGGCCGACCTAACTACGCTTTATGAACAAATTTTAGGATTACAATAAGATATGACACATAAAATGAGATATAAACTCTTAGTATTGACTGTTTTATACTTTGTGACCAATATCACAGCGAATGCATTGGTAAAGATCACTGTAAACGGCAGTCCGGCATTCTGCGACAGTGTGGCAAGCACCTTGCTGGTGTCGGTGCCGCAGCAATGGTTTGGCGGCAGTCAGACGGTTGTTGTTCATGGAGTTGATGGTTGCCAAGTGGTGAGCATCGATGACGTGCCACTTGCCAGTGACAGCACATTTACATTCAATGACATTGCTGGCAATAAGTCATGGTCGGTACAGTGTGTTGACGGCAAGGAATATACTTTGCAGTTCACCTACTTGCCAATAGTGGAACTGGAGGGCGATTTCGGCTACGATTATGCCGCTGGCACTGTGGTGCTTGCCGAGCCAGGTGAGAGCGCCAGCGAGGCGATGACCGCTAAAGTGAAATGGCGAGGAAACACCACCAATACCCCCGAGAAGCACAAGCGCAACTACAGCATTAAGTTTGTGGATGCTAATGGCGAGAAGCAGAACCGCAAACTGATGAATATGAGGCGCGACAACCACTGGATTCTCGATGCCGGGCAGCCCGATATGGCACGTGTGCGCAACCGCGTCGCCACCGAGCTCTGGCTTGACATGTCAAGATCTCCCTACTATTATGAGCAGGCACCCGATGTGCTCACTGGCGTGCGGGGCGAGGTTGTAGAGGTGTTTTTGGGAAGCGAATATCGCGGCATCTTCTCTCTCACCGAGGCTATGGACCGCAAGCAGCTGCAGCTGGTTAAGCACGACACCATCAACAACGTGTTTCACGGTGGACTGTGGAAGACCGATGAATTCAATTCCCAGACAGGATTCCGCTACACCCTGCCGTTTAATGACTCTCTCCCCGACTATTGCAGTTTTGCTGTGAAATATCCCGAATTAGATGAGGTGTTCCCCACCAGTTATCAGGTGCTCTTTGATGCCATCTACTCAATGGAAATCAGCGAGACAATTGAGACCTATAACGATGTGGTGGACAGTCATTTCGACATGCCGGTGGTGATCGACTACACCATATTTTACTTAACTCTTAATGCCAACGACAACTCGGCACGAAACATCTATTGGTATTGCTATGACCGTGCTGTGGACCAACGATTATCGGTTGCCGTGTGGGACCTTGACGCCTCGGTGGGCCAGACTTGGTCGCCCGTTGATTGGAGGCCGCCACTCACTGCCTACGATTACTTCAAAATACCCTATAACTGGCTCTTCAAGATGCTGTTTCACAACAAGTGCAAGTATCGCCAGGACTTCCTTGACCGCTATGATGAGCTGCGTGCCACCTGGCTCAGCACTGAGAGTCTGGTGAACCGCTATGCCACTGCTATTGACAGGCTTATCGACTGTGGTGCCGCCACCCGCGAGGAGCAGCGCTGGAATGGCGACAGTGACCTCTTTGGACATCCGCTGAACTTCGTAGAGGAGAAGGAGTACATCACCGAGTGGTTAACCCAGCGCATGCCGCTGCTCGACGTGTGGATGCACCACCACATCTGCGACGTTAACAACGACGGCACTGTCACCGCTGCCGATATCACAAGGCTTTATGATTTCCTGCTTAATGGTCATAATGCTGAATATGACGAGCACCTTGACACCAACTTCGACGGCGTTATCACTGCCTACGACATAACCAACGTCTATGATGTGCTGCTAGGGTATTAATTAATGCACAATGCTTAATGCACAATTCTTAATGCACAATGCACAATTCTTAATGCACAATTCATAATTCTTAATGCACAATCTTGTTAGATACTGGTTTTCTCACACAAAGCCGCACCTGTCGGTGCCGAAAAGCTGGCTTGCGCCAGATTGTTATATAATTCTACGGAGGCTTGGAGTATTGGAGGTTGTTTAACTCCCAAACTCCTAAAACTCCGTAGCTCAAATTTTCAAACAAAACCAACAAATAAAAACAAGAGCAACAATTTCCTATGCGCATAAGAAGAGAAAATGCCGTGACTGGGGTTACCAATCACGGCAATTAGTGTTATTGACTCTTTATTAATTTCCGAGTAGGATGCTGTAGATAGCGGTTATGTCGGCAGCTGTTACTTCGCCGTCGCCATCAATGTCGCTGGTGGCGATATAAGTCCCGTCATTGTTGAGCAGATAATCGTAGAGCGCTGTCACGTCGGCGGCTGTGACCTCTCCGTCACCATTTGCGTCGCCTGGCACCAACTCAACGATATTGAGGAATTGCTGCCACTGGTCGGCATTCATATAAAGTTCACCTATTCCTGCTGGCACGTGGAGCACACAGTTCTCATAGTCCATGTTCTTGAACACGTTGGTGCCCATCGTCACTGTGGTTGGGTCGGCTATAAAGCTAGTTAGTGATGTCATTGCCGCACAACCATAGAAGCATCCCTGTCCTAAAGACGTCACCCCGCTGCCGATTATTGCCTCTTCCAGAGCATAGCATTGAGAGAACACGTATTGCTCAAGCGTCACAACCGAGTTGGGTACAAAGATTTTCTTCAGTCCTAAGATGTGGTTGAATGCCGAGCGCTCAATTACAGTCACCGAACTAGGGATTTTGATGGTCTCTATGCCATGATGCTCATAGAACGCAAAAGTGCCAATTGTAGTAACGGTTTCAGGAATCACCGTTTCTTTGCAGCCAGCGACAAGTCGATTGGTAGCTTTCTCGATGATTGCGTTGCAGCCATTGCGTGAGTCATATATTGCATTGCCACTCTTTACAGTCATTGAAGTAAGCGCCTCGCAGCCTGCGAAGGCATAGGTGCCAATAGATGTCAATGTGATTGGAATTGTCACCGATTCCAAAGTCTTGCAGTTTCGGAAGGCGTGCTCGGCAATTGCAATGACAGTATAAGTCACATCGTCGTGGGTCACCGTCATTGGAATATTGGCTGTGACAAGACCAGGATAGTTGTTGGCATAACTGTCTCTATTGTCAGTATAAGTGATTGTGAGTGTCTCATTGTCGCTGTTGATTTTATAGGCGATACCATCTTCTATGAAATCATAGTCAATAACAATTGGTTTGGAGACAGTCAACTGGCAAGTCGCGGATAGGTTGGAACCATCGGCGGTGGTAGCAGTGATGGTAGCAGAACCTGCGGCAACGGCTGTCACCTTGCCTTGCTGGTTAACAGTGGCGACAGATGGGTTGCTTGAATTCCAGGTCACGCTGTCGTTGGTAACATAGCCTGGGTTGACGATGGCAACAAGTGTCTCAGTGTCACCCACCACAAGGCTCAGTTCGCTCTTGTTGAGTGTGATGCTTGTGGCGAGAGCTTCGGTAGAGTCCACTTCTATAATATTAGCAAACTTGCTCCAAGGCTTGGTGGCTCTGTAGATGTCAGATTTGCCTATGGGAACATACAGCGGGCATTGTGACATCACGTTTGGAGCAAAAATACTGTCACTTCCATAAACAAGCGCTTGTGGATCCATTATTTTAGAATAAACAGCGTTTAAGTCGGTGCAATAAAAGAATGCGCTTTTGCTTATTGATGTCACTGAGTTTGGAATCACAAGATTAGTAACCTTTTTTCCACCAGTGCATAAATCGGCAGCGTTAGATAATGGATTAGCGGTAAAATCACCGTCACGAATAGGGTTATAATAGTCGGTTCCCCAATAATTAATTGGATTACCCTCTTCGTCATAGTCATACGCCTCATAACTAAGATAATGCCCAAGATAAGTGGTTTCAAAACTCATTTCACACCAAGTCTTAATATCATCAACATTAACCTGAGTCAAGTTGCTGCAATTGGCGAAAGCTCGCAGACCTATATTTTTCAACGAGCTTGTTATGGTTACACTATTTATACCGCACCCATAGAAAGCCCCACCTTTAATTGATGAGACAGAGCTTGGTATGACAAGGTCGGTAATCTTATTGCCATCTAAGTATAAATCATGAGCAAAATATAAAGGATTAGCAGTGTAATCATATTTATAATCATAACCAAATTTACCAAATGGACCCAACATTGATTCCACATAATATAACACCTGAAAATCAATGTCACACCATGCGCTCAAATCATTGATTTTCACCTCGGTCAAGCTTGTACAGCCATAAAAGGCAAACAGACCAATCTTCTTTATCGTGCTCGGAATTGACACCGATGTCAAATTACTGCAGTTAGAAAAGGCTTCCCAGTCAATTTCAGTGACAGTGTAAGTTTTTCCATTACGAGTAACAGTTTCGGGTATGATCAGCTCTCCGCTTAGGTATGTATACCCAACATAGCTAGTTATAGGGTAATCATAATAATCCCAAAAATTCTCTTGAATTGAAACTAAATCTTCATGATGAAGATCCCTGGGCATCACCGATACTGTATTTTCAGATGTCTTTTTGTAACACAGCCCATCGACAACAAAGTCGTAGCCGTAGGTGTAGGCGCTAGCCAATTGCGGGAGTGCAAAAAGCGACACCAGCAAACTAATTAGTAATAAACAAATCTTTTTCATAGCTATAGTGTTTTTAGTTATTTCTAGGTTGCAAAGTTAAGGAGAGAAAATGATTTTTGCAAGAAAATCGCCTGTATCCTTACTTTTTGCAATTCGCTGATAATCTTAAAGATAAAGCCTCTCAAAATGTACCTTTTAGGTTTTTGGCTGTTTTTGCCCTCAAAATTGTGCTAAAAAGCCAGTTTAAGCAGAGTTTTTTATTGGAGCGGGCTATTCTCCAAGCAGAATGTTGTAAACTGCAGTAATATCAGCACTGGTTACTTCGCCGTCTCCATCCACATCGCTGGTTTCATAATATTGGTAGTCGCTGTCGAGCAGATAGTTATAAAGAGCTGTGATGTCGGCACTTGTGACAACTCCATCGTCGTTCACATCGCCCTCGACAGGATTTTTCAGCCTTTGAGCCTTGTCATAGGCGCGACCTTTATATACGAGTTCGCCGTTTTCATAAACAGCTGCGAGGCTCGCCATGGGGTTGTTAAATCCTGTGTAGTAATCCCTATAAGGAATGAGCAAGTCGCCGAAATCACAGTCGACACCAATGCCTTCTATGGTTTTAAATGACCGTTCATCATTTCCATGGTCAATAAAATATCCTTTCCTGACACTTTCTCCAACCTCAACATCTATTGATGAGTATGTTGTGTAATTTGTATCGTAATCATAAGGACCTTCATCACCAAATGAAATGTATGCCTCATTAGGCAGGAACATTGGTTTGCTGAAGTCGTACAATGTTTTTGGCATCATAAACCAATAAGTATAATAGAAATACTCGTCCTCTTCGTATGTATCAATATATACAGTGACAACCTTGTTCTCTTCTCTTACAAAGGCAACAAAATATGGATTTTGTGCGTTGCCCTGCTTGTCATAATCGGTGCGATAGATTTTATGGTAAACCTTTCCATCAATCGTTGTAGTGCCATTGAATTCAAGAGTGTAAAGCGAATGTTTAGGAAGAGGATCATCGCTTTCGCCCACATATTCCCAAATAACGCCCTCACGCACGAGTGGAACGTAGCTATTCTCAACAATATTTATGAAATCTTTCCATGGGCTTCTGGCTTGATAAAGTGAAACAGTACCTTCGGGAACAAAGAGCATACACAATGACTTATCTACCCCCTCAAACACACGGTTGCCACACGTGACGTTTTGAGGTATTTGAATGTAGGAATGTATTGAGTTCAAACTTAAACAATTCATAAAGGCTCTTGCCCCGATGCGCTGTATGTTTGCACCCAAATTGACCGATTCCAGTTTAGAGCAATATAAAAACGCACAACTGTCAATCACGTTAACCGATTCTGGAATATTGATTGATTTAAGAGAAGTACAGTACTCAAAGCAGCTCAAGCTGATTGTTTCAATTCCTTCGCTCAATTGCACATCATGCAAAGAACTGCAAAACTCAAATGCTCTGGCGCCGAAATAAGAAAGTGGGCCATCGATAGTCACAGATGCCAAACTGTCGCAACCAGAAAAAGCTTGGTATCCAATACTAGTTACTGATGTTGGGATTGTTATGGTTTTGAGCCTGTCACAGTTATAGAATGCTTTATCGGCTATCGACTCAACAGAGGCAGGAATGAAGGAAGTGTTACATCCCATGAGCAACTCATTGGTAGAAGTCTTGATAAGAGCATTACAATTGTCGCGCGAGTCAAAAACCGTGTTCTCTGGGTCTACCCATATCTCCTCCAACTGAGGGCACTCTTTAAGATTGTTGGTGCCTATTGTTTTTACTGAACTGGAAATGTTCACTGAGAGCAAATTCGCACAGACAGTAATTGCCGAATTGCCTATTGATGTCACTGAGTTTGGGATGGTGATCGATGTCAGACTACTGCAACTATAGAAAGCAGAGGCACCTATCATCTTTACAGTATTAGGAATCTCGATTGACTTCAAATTTTCAGCATATCTGAAAGCTTGGTCTGAAATGCGAACAACCTGATAGTTGTGGCCATTATAGCCCACAACGCTGGGAATTACCGCATTTATCAAGTTCGCATAGTTGTCGTAGCCACTTGATTCTTTGACAACATTAACTCCTCCACTCGCTGTCTGGTAACAGATGCCATCAACAGTGAAAGTCACTGCATTGGCGCTCAGCGCTAACACCATAGCGAACGCAAGAAGTAATAATAATTTTGTTTTCATATCTTTATTGTTTTTTATGTAGCAAATAATTTGAACGCCACAAAGTTAGCAATAACTATTTCAGAACTTTCTCGCTTGAGCGAGTGCCGTCGTTGTATGTGGTGACCTTGATGTTAACACCTTGTTGCAGCTCGGTATTCTCAACGCCTGCGAGGTTATAGTAGCGAACTCCAGCAACTTGCTTGTCCATATTAACAGTGCTGACGGCATCAGGAGTTTTCAATTGCTGAGCTTCATCGTATTTACAACCTTGATACACAAGTTCACCATTTTCATAGACAGCCGATAGCCCTGACATTGGATTTACACTAGTCAGATAAGTTCTATAAGGAACGAGCAAATCGCCAAATCCACAGTCAACACCAATGCCTTCAATTGTCTTAAAACTGTGCTCTGGATTTTCAGGAGCTTCACTATCTATTATCTGATACCCCTTCCTAAGGTTTTGTCCTATTTCCACCTCAAATTCTTGGTATGTGTCTGCCATACTATACTCTGAAATAGGATAGTTGATCTCTGCAAATTGGATGTAATTAGACTCGTTGGGTAAGAACATTGGGTTGTTGAAGTCGTATAGGACATCGGGTATATTCCACCAAAAGATTTCATTGATATCATAACTCTGATTATCATTAGGAATTGCAGTAACAACCTTACCTTGTTCTCTCACATAAGCAGCAAGATAAGGTTCTTTGGCATTGCCTTCTTTGTCATAGTAGGTTCGATACATTTTATAATACAATTCTCCGTTAACAATAGTCCAACCATTAAACTCAAGAGTGTAAAGTTGCACCTTCTCATAGCCAGGCTCTGGCCAAGCATGGTAGTAGCCTACATATTCCCAAACAACCCCTTCACGAACGAGGGGCACGTACTCATTCTCAACTGCGCTGGCGCTGGTTATCATCAGCAGCCCCAGCAATAATAATATAATCTTTTTCATATCTTTATTGTTTTGAAGTTAATAATTTACTTGATATGTAAAAGAAAACGTGAGGTCGTTACCTGCTTTCAACTTAGAGGCATCGCCAAACGCCCAACATAGTAAAAACAGTCTACCTCACGCTTTGCCATTATATCATTCACCTGATTGGTGGATATGGCAAACGAAGGCGTTTTTGACTGTTTCATCCGACTATGTTTAAAAAAATGGCGAATTTCTAAGTTTGGTGAAACACAAACGCATTCTTTATGTCAAAAAAGCACTGTGTATAGCCTCTGCTATGTGCTTCAATGTTGCAAATTTAGATTGTTTTTTATTTAAAAGCAAGAAAAACATAAAAATATTATTTTTAATTTAGCTCAATAGAATTGTATCAATTCTGTTAGAAATAATCTGAATTGAACTTTCTGGTTGCAAAGTTACAATCAACAAAACTAATTTGCAAGAAAATTGCCCGTATCTTTACTTTTTGTAACTAACTGGTAATCATAAAGATATAGCAGTTCAAAATGTACCTTTTAGGTTTTTGGTTGTTTTTGTCTTCAAAAGTTGTGCTAAATAGCCAGTTTAAGCATAGTTTCTCTTTGGAGCGGGTTATTCTCCGAGCAGTATGTTGTAGACGATGGTTATGTCGGCTGCGGTGATAATGCCGTCGCCGTCTTGGTCTTCATTGACGATATCATTAGAGTCGCCATTGAGCAGGTAGTTGTAGAGGCAAGTCACGTCGGAACTGGTCACTACTCCGTCACCGTCCACATCGCCTTCCTTTATAATATTTGCAATTGTTGGCGTGCTGTCGTCACTTGTGACGGGTATATAGCAACAATGAGGTTCAATGGGAGTGTCGGTGGGTGCTAGAACAAACTTATTGTCGAAAAGAACATAACCGTCATTTACCACTTGAGGCTCAACGTTTCCCACCAGGATACTGCTTACAGTCGTTGTTTCACCTTCGTAGGGAGTGGCGGCAATTTCGTCAAAATTGTTAGTTCCCTGCAGTAGCACTCCCACATTGGCTGGAATGTATTGCACAGGAGAGACCACTACACCATTATCATTGAATTTAATTGCAACATAAGCATTGACTCCTTGAGGTAAAGCGAGATCGGTGTCGCTGTAGTATGTCACCCAATTGATGGTGTCGGCAGGAATATCCCATTGTGATGCCAAGAAATCTCGTTTGTTGGTTAACATTCTCATGTATTTGTTTCGGTAATACCAAAGCTGTGTAGCCGATTTGTCGCCCCATCGCAGATAATCGGCCGCCAGAGCCGCCTCAGTCAATTCACCATAAGCATCTACTTCGGCCTGCATGGTTGGGTACACCTCGTCGCGATATTTCTTCCACCATTTCTTTATGGCAATCTGGAAGCGGGGGAACTTGGCAATTTCTTCAATCCAATGATTGTAAGCAAAATCAGGCTCATCTTTATAGATGAAATTAGTTGTATTAACATCTTGGTTCCTGTTTCCCAGGGTAGAACCAGCGTCCCATATTGGCCCCCAAATCAACTTGGTGTTCTCTCCTCGGTCTTTATAGAACCATGAACTTCCACTAAAAGCCTCCAGATGGTCAAGCGCTTCTTCTAACATATAAAATCTTGCCAATGCGTCAATGTCGATATATTCTTCCCATTCTCTACTAGCCTTGTCGTCGGTATTGACCGAAACATTGACATTGTTGATAAATTCAGTCAAATAACTTAACTGAGCCTCTGAGAGCTCTTCAGGGCTGTGATAAGTCACTTTCATGTACTTATCGGGCTTTTTTGGGTCAATAAACCTTATTTGGTTCTCTTCAATGTAATTGTCAATCTCAAGAAGCCAGCCACCAGTGATTAGAGTGGAGTCGGTTTCTCCATCTTCTTGCTCTGAGATATTAACACGTTTTTTGTCAATTCTTATTTGCTCGGTGAGGAAGTACATGCCAATGTAGTCGCCATTGAGAACCACCTCACATGGCACACACCGTGTGGTATAGGGCATCTCCATTTTCTCGCTAATCTTAAAAGCAAGATAATTCCTGCCATGTGCCAGCCAATCACTATAGGCGGCCAATAAGATCCAATGCTTGCTTTTGGGCATTCCAAGCAGGCTGGCTTTAGAGTCGAGTTTTAATCTATAAGGTTTTTTTGGATATCTCCATGTGGCATTACCACGCCCCTTTATCAACAGTGGAAGGGGCTCTTCGACTGTTCCAACCGACTCATAATCACCACATCCATTGGCATCAAGATAGTAACTGCCCTCAATGTAGTTTTCTTTATCCACAATAGGCGCTTCATCTACTGTGTTGATATACAACACTGGTAGCGTATTGGAAAGGTACTCAGCAGGATCATGCTTGGCTGTATCGACTTCTTCGTCAGCATACATCAGATTCCAAGAACATAATAACAAACAAGGGAAAAGGATTCTAAGAAAATTCATGATTATACTATTTAAGTGAAGATTAATGTTTTTCAGTAAATGGTATACAAAGAAAGCGTGGAAACTGGTCTTGTTTACTTATAGGAGGCATCGCCAAACGCCCAACTCGAAATAAACAGTCCACCCCACGCTGAGCCTATATATCTAACCTCATTCACGAGGTGGATATAGGCAAGCGAAGGCGTTCTTCGACTGCTTTTCCTTCGAGTTTAAAATTTTGGCGAATTTCCTATAAAGGATAAGCAAGAAAACGCATTCTTATGTCATCAAACACTTAATCGCAACCTCTGTTGCGTGTTTGAATTGTTGCAAATTTACAACAATTTTTTTATATCAAGCAAAGAATTAGTATCTATTTTAAGTGTTTCAAAAAAAATGTGCTAATTCAAACGATATAACAAAATGAAACTCATGGCTTTATGGAGATGCTAAGTTTTCTCATTCTAATGACTTGTTTTTATCCTTTTACCACAGCTATTGGGAGGGCAACAATTTATTTTGTTTTGTTTGTCAGGGTTTGTTGATTTGGTTTGATTTTTTTCAAAGTGCTTTGCACTGCTGAATGTGTGATGGGTAATGAGTAATGCTGGATGGGTAAAGTGTAATTAAAAATGTGTTGCGGTGTTATAGTTTATAAATTTATCTTAAATTAATTTAAAGTTTTGGCTTATTGAGGTTGTTTGTGCTGTGTTAGAGGGTGGTAGTGTTGCTAATATTACTGATATTTACTACCTTTGCACCGCAATTCCGTGCGGAGGGGGCTCTGAAGCTTCCTCTATTTTGTTATAAAATGGGAAATTTTTTAATGCTCAATGCATAATGCTCAATGCACAATTCATAATGCACAATGCACAATTCATAATGCTTAATGCTCAATGCTCAATGAATAATGCTCAATGCTCAATGCACCATGCATAATTGGGATTCATAATGCATAATGAACAAATGGGATTGCGCTTTTTTCAGTGATTCATCGCATAATTAGGTAATAAAGGTAATAAAAGAATGATAGACAAGAAAGAACTCACATCGGTTATTAATAAGGCTCTTGAGGAGACTAAGATGTTTCTCGTGGACCTTAAGGTGAGCAGCGACAATGTGATTGACGTGCAGCTCGACAGCATGGAGAGCATCACCATCGACGACTGCATCGCCGTGAACGATGCCGTGCACGCGGCTTTTGACCAAGACGTGGAAGACTATGAACTCACCGTGGGCTCCTACAGCCTCACCGAGCCCTTCAAGGTGCTGAAGCAGTACCAGAAGAACCTGGGCGGCGAGGTGGAAGTGCTCACTGCCGACGGCAAGAAGCTCAAGGGCACCTTGAGCGAGGTAACCGATGAGAGTTTCACTGTCACCGTTGCCACCAAGACAAAAATCGAGGGCAAGAAGCGTCCCGAGATGGTTGAGGTGCCTCACACCTTTAAGTATGACGAAATAAAATACACTAAAAATATATTACAGTTTTAAAGAATTATGGCTAAGAAAGTAGAAACGGTCGATATGGCCGACCAGTTTTCGGAGTTTAAAGAGTTGAAAAACATCGACAAGACCACTATGATAAGTGTCTTGGAGGAGTCGTTCCGCAGCGTGATTGCCAAGATGTTTGGCAGTGACGAGAATTTCGACGTTATCATGAACCCCGACAAGGGCGACTGCGAGATTTACCAGAACCTCGAGGTTGTTCCCGATGGAGAAGTGGAGAATCCCAACCAGCAGATTGGCCTGACCGATGCCCGCAACGATGAGGAGAGTCCCGACCCCGATTGCGAGATTGGCGAGGAGCACACCCGCAAGATTGATTTCGCAAAGTTTGGACGCCGCGCCATCCTGAACCTGCGTCAGACACTTGCCAGCAAAATCCTTGACTTGCAGAAAGACGCTATCTACAACAAGTTCAAAGACTTGGAAGGCGACTTGGTGAGCGGTGAGGTTTATCAGACCTGGAAGCGTGAGGTGCTCTTGCTCGACGACGACAAGAACGAGCTCATCCTGCCTAAGGACCAGCAGATTCCTACCGACATCTACCACAAGGGCGACACTGTGCGTGCCGTCATCCACAAGGTTGACAACCAGAACAATAATCCCAAGATTATCGTTTCACGCACTAGTGACCTCTTCTTGCGCCGCCTCTTTGAGCTTGAGGTTCCCGAGATTCACGACGGTCTTATCGTGATTCGCGCCGTGGCCCGCAAGCCAGGTGAGCGTGCCAAGATTGCCGTTGAGAGCTATGATGACCGCATCGACCCAGTGGGCGCATGCGTAGGCGTTAAGGGTTCTCGCATTCATGGTATCGTGCGTGAGTTGCGCAACGAGAACATCGACGTTATCAACTACACTCCCGATCCCGTGATTTTCATCCAGCGCGCTCTTAGCCCCGCCAAGATTACTACCATCCGCATTGACGAGGAGACCAAGCATGCCGAGGTGTTCCTGCGTCCCGAGGAGGTGTCGCTCGCCATTGGCCGCGGCGGCTTGAACATTAAGCTTGCCTCGATGCTCTCGGGCTACACCATCGACGTTTACCGTGACCTCGACAATGAAGAGGATGACGTATATCTCGATGGCTTCAACGATGAGATCGACCAGTGGGTTATCGACGCCTTGAAGGCGATAGGCTGCGCCACCGCCAAGGCCGTTCTCAACACTCCACGTCAGGAACTTATCGACAGGGCCGACCTTGAGGAAGACACCGTTGATGAGGTGCTTGAGATTCTGAGGGCTGAGTTTGAGGATTAAGTTCACGGTCGTAAAGTGACCATCCTCTAAACACAAAACTCTAAACACAAAACTGCGCGTAGCGCTATAAAAAATTACACAAACTCTTATAACTCGTTATCCAATATCTATGCGTGTAAAATTAAGTAAGATTATCAAAGATTTGAACGTTGGGTTGCAGACCGTGCAAGACTTCTTCGAAAAGAAGAAGATTGATATTGAGGTCACCCCCAACACCAAGATTGATGAAGACGTGCTCGACATCCTCATCAAGGAATTCAAGCCCGACATGGAGCAGAAGCTCAAGTCGGAGTACCTGACTAATGCCCGCTTGAAAGAGAAGGCAAAACCCGCCGAGGAGACCGAGGCGCCCAAGCAGTCCGAGGAAATCAAGACCGAAACACAGGTCCTCAAGCCTAAAGTGATTGGGAAAATCAATCTTGACGAGGCAGGTAAGCCAGCAGCTAAAAAAGAGGCTAAGAAGGAGAAGGCCAAGAAAGAAGAGACTGCCAAACCTAAGGAAGAGGCAAAAGCTAAGGCTCCAAAGGCTGAGAAGCCCGTTGCTGAGGAGAAGCCCGCAGTAGAAGAAACAACTGTTGTTGAAGCCCCTGCCGCCGAAACCGCTCCTGAGGCTCCACAACAAGAAGAGCTCAAAGAGGAGATCTTCACCACTCACGTTCCCGAGTTGAAGACCAACATCAATGTGGTGGGCAAGATTGACCTTTCGGCCATCAACCAATCGACTCGCCCCAAGAAGAAGACCAAGGAGGAGCGCAAGCAAGAGCGCATCGCCAAGGAGAAGGCTCGTATGGGCGAGGACGGCGTGAAGAAAAAACGCCGCCGCATAGGCAAAGAGAAAGTAGATATCGAGAAAGCGGCACAGCAAATCAACAACGCTAGCAAGACGGCTAAGAGTAAGGATAACGAGAGCCAGTCGAGCAAGAAGAAAGATAAGAAGGCAAAACGCCCATTGCGTCCGCAAATCAACGAGGAAGATGTTCAGCGTCAGGTGAAAGAGACGTTGGCACGCCTCACCACCAAGAAGCAGAACATGGGTGCCAAGTGGCGCCGTGAGAAACGCGAGGCAGTGCGCGAGGAGGAGAGCAAGGAGGCAGCATTGCAAGCCGCCGAGAAGAAGATTCTCAAGCTCACCGAGTTTGTGACTGCCAACGACCTTGCCATGATGATGAACGTGCCTATCAACAAGGTGATTGGCACCTGCATGAGTCTGGGTGTGATGGTATCTATCAACCAGCGTCTCGACGCCGAGACCATCAACATTGTGGCCGAGGAGTTTGGTTTCAAGACTGAATATGAGAGCGCCGACGTGGTAGAGGCTATCCACGAGGAGGAAGACAATCCCGAAGATCTCCAGCAGCGTCCACCAGTGGTTACCGTGATGGGTCACGTGGACCATGGTAAGACCTCGTTGCTCGACTACATCCGCAAGAGTAACGTGATAGCCGGCGAGGCGGGTGGTATCACTCAGCACATTGGTGCCTACAACGTGAAGCTGCCCAACGGCCGCCGCATTACCTTCCTCGATACCCCTGGTCATGAGGCGTTTACCGCCATGCGTGCCCGTGGTGCCAAGGTCACCGATATCGTTATCGTGATTGTTGCTGCCGACGACAATGTGATGCCTCAAACCAAGGAGGCCCTCAACCATGCCTCGGCAGCTGGTGTGCCCATCGTTTTCGCTATCAATAAGATAGATAAGGATGGTGCCAACCCCGAGAAGATTAAGGAAGAGCTTGCCAACCTCAACTACCTCGTGGAGGAATGGGGCGGCAAGTACCAAAGCCAGGATATCTCGGCCAAGAAGGGTATTGGCGTGGAGGAACTCATGGAGAAAGTGCTCCTCGAGGCCGATATGCTTGAGCTCAAAGCTAACCCCAACCGCAAGGCAACAGGCTCTATCATTGAGTCTTCGCTTGACAAGGGTCGTGGATACATCGCCACCGTGCTCGTTGATAACGGCACATTGCGTGTGGGCGACATCATGCTTGCAGGAACTCACTATGGTAAGGTGAAGGCTATGTTCAACGAGCGTAACCAGCGCATACAAGAGGCTAAACCTTCATCACCAGCCCTGATTTTGGGTTTGAACGGTGCTCCTACCGCTGGCGACAAGTTCAACATCATGGACACCGACCAGGAGGCCCGCCAGATTGCCAACCGCCGCGAGCAGTTGCAGCGTGAGCAGATGCAGCGCACTCAGCACCGCCGCACCCTCGAGGACATTGGCCGCTTGCGCGCTTTGGGTGAGTTCCACGAGTTAAACATCATCGTCAAGGGTGATGTGGACGGCTCAATCGAGGCGTTGAGCGACTCGCTCATCAAGCTATCGACTCCTGAGGTTCAGGTCAACGTCATCCACAAGGCTGTGGGTGCCATCAGCGAGAGCGACGTTACCCTAGCAGCAGCCAGCGATGCCTATATCATTGGCTTCCAGGTGCGTCCTTCGGTTGACGCTAAGCGTCTGGCAGCGCAAGAGGGTGTGGACATCCGCATCTACTCTATCATCTACGATGCCATTGAGGAGATTAAGAGCGCCATGGAAGGTATGCTCTCTCCCGACATCAAGGAGGAGGTTATTGGCAACGCCGAGATCAAGGAGGTTTACCACATCAGCAAGGTGGGAACTATCGCCGGCGCTATGGTCAAGGACGGCAAACTCAAGCGTGGCTGCAAGGTGCGCGTGATTCGCGACGGTATTGTGCGCCACACCGGCACTCTGGCTTCGCTCAAGCGCTTCAAGGACGACGCCAAGGAGGTTACCAGTGGCTATGAGTGCGGTTTCAGCATCCAGAGCTACAACGACCTCGTGGTGGGCGACATCGTAGAGGCATTCGAGGAAATCGAGGTACAGAAGACGCTGTAAAAACGCTTTTTGCTTCTTTGACTAAAAATCAAAATGGGTCTAGAAATTCTAGAGATTCTAGAGGTTCTAGGCCCTTTCTTTTAAAAAACAATGATGATGATTTACTATCTCAACATAGGCTCTAATCTCGATGACCGGGAGGGCAACCTTTGGGCTGCCGATTTGAGGTTGTCGCTTGACTTGGGACTGGTGACGGCGCGCTCGACTATTGTTGAGAGCGAGCCCTGGGGCTTTGAGAGCGACAATGGCTTCCTCAATATGGGTATCGCTGTTGAGAGCCGTTTCTCGCCCATTGAGGCGCTCAACATCATTCACGATATCGAGTACGAACTCAACCAGGGCCACAGCCACCGCGATGCCGATGGCAACTATGTGGACCGCCTCGTAGATATTGACATTATGGCGATTGACGACCTTGTCATTGACCTGCCTAGTCTGCAAGTGCCTCACCGTCACATGCCAAATCGAGATTTCTTCCTAAAACCCATGGCCGAACTCGCACCCGACTGGCAACATCCCATCCTCCACCTCACAGCGCAGCAAATGCTGGACCAACTGAACGTGAACTGTGATTGAGGAAACCAAAAGCAAGAAAACAAAAGAGACTCGGAACAACGAACTCCGAGTCTCTTTTTATTTATTATAAAGTTATTATTTCGCCACTTTCTCTAGGCGTTTCATCATTATAAACATGAAGAGTGCCGAAACGACGCACACGCCAATGAAGACGCTCCACACTACCCACAGCGGTAGTCCGCCCCACAGGTAACCACCTACACTAACGAGGAAGTTGCCAATGGCGGTGCTGGCAAACCAGCCACCCATCATCAGGCCCTTGAGTTTTGGAGGAGCCACCTTGGTGACAAACGAGATTCCCATTGGGCTGAGCAGTAACTCACCAAATGTGAGCACCAGATAGGTAGATATGAGCCAGTTGGGCGAAACGAGGGTTGCTACACTGCCCAGCTTGGCTTGCTCATCGGGCGAAGGCAGTCCCAGAGAACCGATGATCATAATAAGGAATGCCGACGCTGCCACAAGCATACCCAAGGCAATCTTGCGTGGCGCGCTAGGCTCTTTGCCTTTCTTGGCGAGCCATCCAAAGAGAGCCAGCGACACTGGCGTCAAAGCCACCACAAAGCAGGGGTTAAACTGCTGGAAGATTGGAGCCTCAATATTTATTGAGCCATCTAAGTTGCAGTAACGATAAATGAGAATTCCCAAGCATGCCGCTATTACACCACCAGCGATGCCGCGGGTGCGGTTGCTCTTGGTGTCGTAGATAGTGAAACCAGCATAAACAATCAAGATGCAGAGCACCAAGTTCCACACGTCAAATGCCATGCTCTGCAAGCCGCTAGAACTCTTTGCAGTAAACTCATTGGCAAAGAAAGTGAGTGTCAATCCGTTCTGGTGGAATGCCATCCAGAAGAAGATTACCACGATGAATACCAGGATAAGCGCCACCACTCGTTTCACGGTCTCGCCTGGAGCAAGTTCGGCAGCAGCGGCAGCTTCTTTGTTCTCTTTCTTGCTAGAGATGGCACTTTTTTCCACGTGCTTGAATGTGCTACGGAAAGCATAATAGATGATAATGGAAAGGATGAGCGACGCACATGCCACGCCAAAGGCGAAGTGGTAACTGTCGGCCTTGCTCACTCCCAGACTATTCTGGGCATACTCCATTATCTTTACTGCTGCTGTAGGAGCAAACATGGCACCAATATTGATTGCCATGTAGAAGATGCTGAAGGCGGCGTCGCGTCGGTCGCTGTACTTGGGATCGTCATATAGGTTGCCCACCATTACTTGCAGGTTTCCCTTAAAAAGACCGGTTCCCAAGCTCACCAGCAAGAGCGCTCCCATCATTGCCCATAGCGCCACAGTGTCGCCTCCAAGAGGCACTGAAAGCGCCACATATCCAAAGAACATGATTAGGATGCCTGATGTCACCATCTTGCCGTAGCCAAAGATATCGGCAAGGATACCGCCAATCACAGGCAGGAAATAAACCAGCATCAAGAAACTGCTGTAGATGAGACCCGCCTTGCCTGGGTCTAAGCCGAAGTTCTCACGCAAGAACAGCGCAAAAACGGCTATCATAGTGTAATAGCCAAAGCGTTCACCAGTGTTGGCAAGCGCTAAGGCATATAAACCTTTAGGTTGATTCTTAAACATAGTTCAGTTTTTATTCCAAGTTATTAGTAACAAAGCCGAGAGGTTGATGTTGCTCAGCCCCTCGGCTTTATTGAGTTTATTATAGAAATAATGTGTTACTCGGCTGCTTTTTCGGCTTTTTCGGCTTTTTCGGCTTCTACTGGCTTGTCGCTGGTAACGCGCTCTAGCCACTTCACCATTCCGAGCATTACGCCCATAGAGATGAGGCAAACTACCAGGAATACTGTCCAGCAGAGCCACAATGGCCACTTGTTATACATCAATGGGCCAATCCAGATAAGGAGGTTACCAACGGCTGTTGCACCAAGCCACAATCCTTGGCATAATCCCTGCAAGTTCTTGGGAGCCACTTTAGATACAAACGACAGACCCAGAGGAGAAATGAACAGCTCGGCCACAGTAAGGAAGAAGTAGGTGACAATGAGCACCCAAGCGCCAGCCTTCATGCCTTCCTTAACGCCAACATCCATAGCCTTGAACTCCTCGCCTGAGGGATAGCCACTCACGTTAGAGTATATTGCCAGGAACAGATAGGCAAGACCTGCGATAAACATACCATAGGCAATCTTTCGTGGGGTGGAAATCTCCTTGCCTTTCTTGCTTAGGTAGCCGAAGATGAACATGATGATAGGAGTGAGCACAATCACAAAGAATGGGTTCACTGCCTGCCAAATTTCAGGAGCGATAGAGTCGGTCTTCACGAAGTCGCGGGCAAATACCGAGAGCGACTGACCGTTTTGGTGGAACGAGAACCAGAAGAACACTGCCACGCCAAGCACTGCAAACAGAGCGTACATGCGCTGCTTGATTTCCTTGGCCATAGCCTTTCTCTCTTCGGGTGTATAGTCAACAGCTGCTTGAGCCTCTTTTTTGGCGGGAGTTGGGAATATCTTCTGATAATAGATGAAGATTGCCAACGAGATGAGCATAGCGCAAACCGAAGCGATGAACGAGTAGTGAACACCAGTGTTGAATACCTCAAGATACTTGGTGCAGAAAGCACTCATGTCTGTAGGCAGAGCGCCGCTCACTTGCTGAGCAAGGGTATTGAGGTTGCTCATTGCTTCGCCTGTCATAGCGCTAGCGCCATTAATGAACTGGTGGCACAGTGCTGGCAACTCGGCATTATAGGTGAGGTCGTTAACGCCTAACCACCACTGGCGCAGATAGGGAGCCACAAATGGTGCGATAAGACCACCAATGTTGATGAATACATAGAAAATTTGGAAACCGCTGTCGCGCTTGCCTTGAACAGCCTTCAGAGCCTCGGGGCCTTTCTTGGCGGCCTCGGCCTCTACGTTGTCGTACATCTGACCAACGATAGCCTGCAGGTTGCCCTTGAACAAGCCATTACCAAAGGCGATGAGCAGCAGTGCTATGCAAGTGAAAGGCAGCAGCCAGCTGATGTTGCCTGAAGTCGCCAAAATGGGAATTGAGAGCAAAGCATAGCCCAGAGCCATAATGATAAGACCCCAGCGAATTGTGCCTTTGTAGTTTTGGGTGCGGTCGGCGATGATACCTCCCACAAGGCTCAACACATAGATTAAGCAGTAGAACACAGAGTAGATGACACCACTGGTCTCATCTGAAAGGCCGAATTTTGAGCACAAGAAGAGCAGCAGCACTGCATTCATGATGTAGTAGCCAAAGCGCTCACCCATATTGCTCAATGCGGCGGGGATTAACCCCTTGGGATGTCCTTTAAACATAATTAGTTAATAGTTTTTGAAGTTAATATTATTATTTCGTTTATAGTTTGCAGTTTAATGCGCTTCGCGCAGTTTAGAGTTTAGAGTGGCCTCTCAACTCTCAAACTCTAAATCGGCGCAGTCGACATTATGCATTGCCGCGAATGCCATTGCGTAGGCTCGCATTTGCTTTAGCATGGAGAGGAGGCCGTTGCTGCGGGTGGGGGAGAGGTGGTCGCGCAGGCCTATGCGGTCGATGAAATAGAGGTCGGCATCGACGATGTCTTGCGGTTTCTGTCCAGAGAGGACTCGGATTAGCATCGCCACTATGCCTTTGACGATGATGGCGTCGCTGTCGGCTCGGTAAGTGACTACTCCGTCGCTGTACTGCGCGTCGAGCCACAGGCGGCTTTGACATCCATCAATGAGGTTATCGGGAGTCTTGAGGCTCTCGTCGAGGGCGTCGAGACCGTTGCCCATCTCAATGATGTAGGCATAGCGGTCCATCCAGTCGTCAAGGTCGGCGAACTCCTCAATTATTTCGTCTTGAATTTGGTTGATTTCAATCATTTTTTTGATAATGGTGTATAAATCGGTCAAAGTTACTCATAATTTTGGTTTCTCACAAGATTTTGCTGAAAAAATGTTTTTAGGCTGCTGGTTATTAGTTGTTGACTATTGAGGGAAATCAGTTGCCATTGGTGATGTTATCTTCTTATACTATAAAAAGAATAAGGTGCTGAGCCTTGGAGGACTCAGCACCTTAAAAACTATAAATAAGTTGTTTAGTTCACAAACTTGAGAGTGCTGTTAGAGATCTTGCGGCTGTTCCAGAGGATGCCATAACCGTCAACACCCATTTTGTTGAAGAAGTTTCTTGCGATCTCTTCCTTAGGCAGTGGACGTGGGTCGTTCTGCTTGTTGACTTTAACAACATAGAGCGCGTTTTCGCCGGCAATAACCTGAACCTTGCCTACAGCGTTCTTGCCCATACCGATGATGCGTCCAGCCACTTTGCGGTCGTTGATTACGTTCTGCGAACCGGGTACATAGGCGATAGAATCAACGGTGGTGTTGAGCTTTTGAGCATATTCTGCTATGTCATTAGCCTTGCCACATTGCTTAACAAGAGCCTCACCAATCTTCTTGTTTTGGATGTAGGTGGTGAGCTGCTGCTTAACAGTTGGGTCGGTGTAGGGGGTGTAGCCCTCATAGGCTTCTTCCACAGCTACAACAAGCATATATCCATGCTCATCGTCCTCTTTGATCTCCGACACTGTGCCAGGCTTGTTCTCGAAGGCCCATTTCACCATGTCGCGAGAGCCTGCGAGTCCGCCCATCATTTGTCCAGTGAAAGGATTGGGTTGCATATCGAGCTTAGTAGTGTAAGCGTCAACCACACACTCTTTCACGTCATATTTTGCAGCCTTGGCATTCTTCTTGAAGTCGGCAGCATTCTTGTTCTTGTCGATATAAGCCTGAAGGTTCTTTTTGAGAATGTTGACAGTAGTCTCGCTTGGGTCGTTCTCATATTTAGCACGTGCTATCGAGTAGATCTTGACAGGAGCTTTGTGCTGAACTACCTGAGTAAATACTGCTACACTCTGGTCGCCTTGAGTCTGCGAGTCGAGGAGGAAGAATGAGCCATCGAGGTGTGCCATGATCTTGGCGCGAATAGAATCTTGATAGATAAGTGCATCAACCGAAGGAGTCTTCGATGGGTCAAATTTCTGGAATGCTATGTTCTGGTTCTTGTTGGTTTTTTGGAGCGAGTCGATTGAAACGCCGTTGCTGAGCAATGCAAATACAGAGTCTTGCATGTGCTTGTTGCCATAAACCTGAACATAGTTCATACCAATTGAGTCGGGGCACTCAACAACCTTGGTCACCTTGTAGATGAAGGTGTTGCGATCGCGTGGGTTGCTTGGATCGCGCTGCTTCATGCTGTTGACGCCACCTTCGAGCAACTCGGTGTAGATGGGGTCTTTGGGCTCGGTAGTTCCTGTTGCATTAGCAGTGAGAGTGTTGCTCTTGCTGTTGGTAACAAGTGAGTCGATAAAGAGGTGAGTGTCTTTGTTGTTCTTAATGCCTTTGATGCCCTCTTGGGTAGCGAAGTCGTTGTAGATTTGTGCAATCTTGCTGTTGGCGACTTTTATATCATTGGCCGATGGGTCAAGGTCAACCTTGATGTAGCTGATGCGACGTTGATCTTGGTCAATCTTGAAGAACTCCTTAAACTGCTCGTAAGCCTCTTTGATCTCATTGTCGGTCACCTTGTATTTAGGATCGTTGGCATATTGAGCGTAGTCAACCTTAGCATACTCGATGTCGTATTGAGTGTTGTCCTCACCGATCATAGCGGCGTCGAGGTTGTTAGGTTTAAGACAGCCCATAACGGCGAGTCCCAATTTCGCGTTCTTGAGATTAGTGTTATAATCTTTGATTTTCTGGTTGAAGAAATCAACGGCACCGCCATCGGCATTAGGGTTCTTCTTAAGAGACTCTATTACCTGATCGGGTGTCATGCCGTTCTGCGCGCAAAGCATCACAACCTCACGGTCGTTTTTCACTGCGTTATAAATCTCGTCGTCGGTGACATCAAGACTAGCGTCTTTGCACTCTTGAGCGATGATTCTCTCGCCAATGAGCTGTTGCACAACTTGCTGCTGAACGTCGGCCGCGTCGGTTTTTTGATTTGGGTTCTGCTCTTGCAGTTTCTTTTGCTGCAGATTTACAGCCTCTTGATATTCGTTGTATTCAATTCTCTCATCTCCGATTTGAAGAGTCAACAAGTCGTTGAATCTAAACAGAGCTCCAGGATCGTTGATGGCTGTTAAGATAAAAAGCAACAAAGCGCCTCCAATTAAACCCATCAACAATTTAGGTCTTTTTCTAAGTTTCTCTAGTACTGCCATTATAAATGATTTTTTATGATTTTATTACTCAAAATTAGTCGTTTTCGAAAATAGCACGCAAAGATAGACATTTTTTGATTAATGGCAAAATAAAGAGACAATTTTGTAATAAAAATGTGTGCAACTTGCCGTTTTGCATAGGTTTTAGGGCCAATGGAACGGTAGTTTTGGAGAGTAGGAATGGAAAATGCCGCTGTGATTTTTTAATATGGTTAGCCGTACCAATGCCGCAATAATTTTGCAACGTGATTTTCAAGCAATCTATTAACCTTAAATTTAAAAAAATGAACACCGACAACATTATCAATGAGAATCTTTCGGTCGAGGCTCAGCCCGAGGTTACTGAGCAGGAGGCTGCTGTCGCCGAGCAACAAGTGGAAACCGCTCCCGCCGGTGAGACAACCCCTGAGCCCGACGAGGTGCAGCGTCTCCTCCAGGAGCTTGGCGTGAGTGAGAGTCTTGCCGCCTCGGCGCGCGTGATTGTGCAGTCGCTGCGTGAGGGCAACGCCTCGAGCGAGAACATCGTGAAGCTTGTGGTGCAGGCGCTGCGCCACGATGAGGACCTGAAGAACGCCGAGACGCAAGGCTACCTGCGCGGTCGCAACGAGGTGATAGCCGCTGCCACCACCACCCCCGACGACAAGTCGCCCCGTCCCCTAAACTTCCCCATCTACACCAAGCGAAGCTTTTGGGATAAATGAGAAAGGAGGAGGTAAGAGGTAAGAAGTAAGAAGTAAGAAGTAAGAAGGAGGAAGTAGGAAGTACTAAGGATAAAGGACAAAGTACAAAGTACAAAGGGCTCTACCCACTCCCTCTTCCCTCTAACCACTTCCCTCTCTCCTCTTCCCTCTCTCCTCTTCCCTACCTAACACTTAAAACTATCGGACGAGGCGGGCCTCGTCCCTACTTGACACTTAACACTTAACTCTTAACACTTAAAACTTAACCCCTTAACACTTAAAAATCTATGTTTATCAAGAATCTTTTCAAGCGTGCCGTTGCAGTACGCAACTGGCTCAAGAAGAACCGCAAGCTCCTTATGTTGCTGCTTGTGATTGTGATAATGCTTATTCTGGGTGGATGCTTCGCCTCGCCCCATGCCGCGCTAGCCGTGGTGGTTGCTGGTGTGGCTGGAGGTAAGCACATCGACGATGAGCCCCTCACTACCGACCTCACACGAGGCGCGTCGCCCGACCTGCTCCTCAACGAGATTGACCAGCAGATAGTGAAAATACGCCCTATGGCGACACCTATCGACCAGCTCTCGCGCTGCGCTGGCTCGAAGCATGCGGGCAGCATGATTGTAGATTATTATAATGTGGACACCAAACCCACCACTGCCGAGGTGGCAAGCGACTATGTGGAGCCCACTGCCGGTAGTGCCACTACCGACGACACCCGCATCACGCTTAGCACTACCAACGACGACATGTTTGATGTGTCGGACACTATTCTCGTGCAAGGAGTCAACGGCTATGATGAGTCGGGGACCGTGCAGAGCAATCAGGAACTAGTGCTCTATGTCACGTCGCGCGACGACAACAACGGCCTCAAGGTTCAGGCTGTCAACGGCAAGAAGATTGGCACCATCGAAGGCTGTGTGCCGTCGATAGAGGAAGGCACGATTCTCATTCGCATGGGACGCGCGGCTACCGAACTCGATGTGATGTCGCCACAGTTTGAGGCCCTGCCACACAAGGCTCAGCAGCATTGCCAGATATTTAAGATGCAGGTGGAGCAGAGCACTCTGCAGAAGCTATCTAACAAAGAAGTGCCCTGGACAATGAACGACCAGGAGGAGGCTGCCATCTACGACATGCGCCTGGGCATGGAGAAGTCGTTCCTCTTTGGCGTGAAGGGCAAGATTTGGGACCCTGTCAAGAAGGAGCATGTGATGCTCACCGGCGGCATTTGGAAGCAGGCCGGAAAGGAGTTCCCCTACAACGCGCAGAGCATCACCCAGGAGTCGATTATCGACATGATGCGCAGGGCGTTCACTGGCAATGCCGGCAGCAAGCGCAAGATTCTCATTGGCGGCTCCGAACTCATTGGCACCATCAACAAGCTCGACTATAACCGTGTGATCACCGCCAGCGACACCGTAACCAAGTGGGGCATCGACTTCACCGAGCTAAGGTCGAAGTTTGGCACTCTCTATGTGCTGCTCAGCGAGGTGTTTGACGAGTGCGGAATGGCTGCCAACGGCATGATTATCGATCCCGAGTACTTGCAGAAGTATGTGCACCAGCCCTTCAGTGCCGAGACTCTTAACCTCAAGGCCAGCGGTGTGAGAAATGTGGATGCCACCGTGCTCACCGAGACCAGCTGTCTTGTGCTGCGCTACCCCAAGGCCCACATGCGCATCGTGAAAGTGTAACCAATGACAAATCTAACAATAGTTGTTCATAGTTTTTAAACCTGTTTTTAGTAAAATCTAATCCTTCGAAGGGACATCTCTGTTTTGAAGAGGTGTCCCTTTTTGATGCCGAGAAGTGCCATTTTTGTGAGAAAAAAGACGAAAAAACTAAAAGGTACATTTTGAACTGCCATATCTTTATGATTGCCAGTTAGTTACAAAAAGTAAAGATACACCCATTTTTCTTGCAAAACAGTTTTGTTGATTGTAACTTTGCAACCGAGAAATAGCAGCGTTTTTTCACTCGCAAAGTTGCGAACGGAGTTCGTCGTAAAGTCTTTCAGCATCAATGGGCTGCGTCTCAGCATAAATCAAGCAAGCTTGATATTCTTCATTCGACTTGCACCATTGGTCTGCTCACGCAGGAAAAAAAATAAATCCGCGCTTGCGCGGCTTTTCGACACCGACAGGTGCCACTTTGTGAGAGAAAAGCAGTAACAATTTGCACAATTGAACAGTAATTACTAACTTCGTGGCGTTCAAGTTGATTTGCCACAACAAAAATGATAAAGATATGAAAAAAATCACATTTTTATTTCTGGGACTGCTGATGATGACCAGCGCCAGCGCAGATGAGAATGAATACTTTCCCCTCGTTTGTGAGGGAGTCGTTTGGGAATATGTGGAGTATAACTCCGAGTTAGGAATTCATCCAGATGTGGCAAGCATTTATACTCTAGAATTCAATGGTGTGTGTGAAGAAGGCTATAAGCTTTATCGCACAGACTATAACGCAAATGGCACAGCAAATGAGCCATATCTGATAGCTTATGCGAACGAGGCAAACAAGGTGGTAACTTTAAATATAGATGATAATCTGCCTTACTATTTAAATGACTATACAATTGCATTTGACAAAATCTATGACTATAATAATGATGAACTTTATTTCTTGCCAGATGAAGCCATTTATATGTCTTATCAGTTGGCTAATGTTGACGGTTCTGTAGCCTTTACTGTTGAAGTTGGTAACACCACACGTAAAGGTTATCATGTCAATTATGATGCAGAACATGATATAGACACAAGAGAGTTCAAGATTATTGAAGGCATTGGCGTTGATTGTATGTATGGTGATTTGTTTGAGCCATTCAGAACCTTCCCTACATGTATAGACGGATACCGGATGTCTGGACTCTCTGCAGTTTACGAGAATGGTGAACTTGTTTATCAAGGCTGCATGTTTGACATTGCTCAGCAGTTAAAGAATCCAGCCTCTAATGGCGATGTGAACGGCGACGGAGTAGTGACCAGTGCTGACGTGACTTGCCTCTACAACTATCTGCTAAACGGCGACTCTAATGGTATCGTCAATGGAGACCAAGACGGCGATGGCATTATCACCGCGGCCGATATTACTGCCGTCTACAACATCCTGCTAGGTAGCGTGCCTGAAAGTCATGAGTGGGTTGACTTGGGTTTGCCCAGCGGCACGCTATGGGCAACGATGAATATTGGTGCCAGCAGTCCAGAAGAATATGGAGACTATTTCGCTTAGGGTGAGACCACGCCAAAGGAGTACTATGAATGGAATACTTATAAGTGGTGTATGGGAAGTAACAACACATTGACAAAGTACTGCACAAATAGCTACTATGGCTACAACAGCTTTGTAGATAACGACGTGGAACTTGATCCCGAGGATGATGCCGCGACAGTCAACTGGGGTGCAGGGTGGCAAATGCCAACACTAGAGCAGATAGATGAATTGAAAGACTGTAGCAGCAGCGAGTGGATGACATTGAACGATGTTTATGGCAGGTTGTTCACAGGCAGCAATGGTGCGTCGCTGTTCTTGCCTGCGGCTGGTTATCGCTGGAAAGGGACGATTTACAAAGCTGGTTCTTACGGACGCTATTGGTCAAGCACGCCCCGCCCTGATTATCCGTGCTATGCTTACTATCTGAACTTTCTGGAGGAATACGTGGAATGGATTTACTTCGACCGAGACATTGGTTTCTCGGTACGTGCAGTGCGTGCGCCCCAGAAATAACACCCAAGAGTGAGAAGCATGCCGTTAACAACATAAGCGACGGCACCCGCACGAGCGAGAAAGTACTCAAGTAATCAATATGTTTTTTGTCTACGGAGTTTTTGGAGTTTGGGAGTTAAACAATGCTCCATTACTCCAAGCCTCCGTAGAATTATCTTCAAGGGGACAGCTCTATTATGGGTGTCCTTTTTTTGCACCGAGAAGTGCCATTTTTAGATAGAAAAATAGCCCAAAAACTAAAAGTTACATTTTAAACTGCCGTATCTTTATGATTACCAATATGTTACAAAAAGTAAAGATACGGGCGATTTTCTTGCAGAATAGTTTTGTTGATTGTAACTTTGCAACCGATAAATAGCAGCGTTTTTCTCTCGCAAAGTTGCGAACGGAGTTCGTCACAAAGCCAGAATATTTAAACCGTGAGGACTCGATGGGTCGCCTTCGGCGAGAAATTGAAATAAAATTAGTTATATAATATCCGCGCTTGCGCGGCTTTTCGACACCGACAGGTGCTGCTTTGTGAGATTATACAAGTGGCAATTAGTTTAAATTTTTTCACTACCTTTGCGTGCAAGAAATATTATTTAGGTCATTTATATAATAAAATAACCACTAACTTAGTGGCGTTGAAAAGATAATAATCACACATAACCATATTTGCTATGAAACAATTTTATAAGTCATTATCACTGCTGTTGTTGGGCTTTTTTATGTCTCCGGAGGTAAGTGGCTCGGTTACGATAATCGATTATATCTATCATCAGTGTGATGTTAACCGGGATGGCGCGGTGACCGCTAGCGACGTCACAGCAATTTATGATTACCTGTTGGGAAATACTTCCGGCAGCAACATATATTTTGATACCAATCATGATGGCACAGTTACATCGGCCGACGTGACAATGGTTTATGATGTCCTGCTCAATGGCACTGCTTACAATTCCATCAGCGATGCGTTTGAGTTGAATCTCGAATGTCTTGATATAGACAGAGCCGAATACCATGATGGGTATCTTTTCTATTGGGATGATGTGGCGACCGAGAACGGAATGTCGTCTCCCGACTACATGCTGTTGTTGTCGACTAATCCAGCTTTTATTGACTACTATTGCGTTCATGCCAGCACAAATGAGTATTATTTCGACAATAAGACTATCACCGAGGGGCTTCGAAGCAAGCTGCATTGGTACTCTCCTGAGGATGTTGCCGACCATGTTCCACTATATGCAAGGGTGGAACTTGTGCTTGACAACTATGTTGACGTGCTTATAAGCAACGAGCTGGAGTTTGATTTCGTGCCACGTGTTGAGTTCTCGTCTTGCAGCCCCATCCATCTGTGGTGGCTCATTGGCAGCTTTGTGGGAACAAATCATTGGGATAACAATTATCCAGTTTATGGTGGCTTTGGCAGAGTGCCCTTGTATCCTGTGCAAGGTGCGACCTACAACAGCGATGGCGATGGACTGCTTGAGTATTACGGCTATTTCCCTGCCGGCGGTGAGTTCAAGATTCTCGAGGAAGCCGGCTATTGGGATAATGTGATAGGTGGTGGCGATGAGAATGGTGGACAGGTATATTCGGGCAACACAGGTAATTATCCCGACAACATCCATATCAATCAGGGTGGATATTACAAAATCAGTCTCAACACCGTGTCAAAGACGATGACCATGACTCACCTTGCCGATAATCAAGCGTCTTACAGCAGTATAACAATGCCAGGAGAATATCAGGGTTGGGATGTGACAGGCAACGCCATGACAGCTCTTGCCCAAACCGACAACCATGATTGGTTTGCATACCTCAATCTGGATTCTGCCAGTGAATTGAAGTTTGCCGCAGGCATTTGGGACCACAACTGGGGAATAGCTGAGTTCCCATATGGTAAGGGTGTTATTGACGGCCCAAATATTCCTGCGCAGGCTGGCTCCTATTGTGTGTATTTCAACGACCTTTCGGGCGATTACATGTTCATCGATGAGGAAAATGGCTTGCCAAGTGCTTATTCATTGATAATCAATGAGAACTTCACTGGCGATTATCTTGATCTCACATTAGATTACGAGAATGACACGAGATTCAAATTGTGTGATATAATGACCGAACTTGATGGGCCGATGCAACTGCTGTTCAACTCTACCAGTGTGCCAATTGAGCTAGATGGAACTGTCGACCTTAACGAATTCAAGTATGCTGTGCTGAGCACCTACAGGCGGCCACTCGTTGGTGGCGCCATGTTAAACTGCGCTGTTGAGGCTAATGCCGGAAATGTGTCAATAAAGTCAAACACCATCTCAATACCAGTCCAAGTCGAGAACTATAATATTGTGATAAAGGATAGCGGAGAGAGTATCCCGATGGAGAGAATTGGTATCAGTTGTTTCGATGCATCGATTCCTGCCACCGATGGCGATATTATGTTCAACATCTATCCAGAGTCGGAAGTTGGCTCGACCAGCGCCATCACCCCTATGCCAGACGGTGACAACACGGCGACCGATGGCACATTTGTATATACCAATCCTTCGGGCTATTTCACTATTCCCTATCAGGCAGAATATATGGCTTATAAAATCATACTCGACTTTGGTTACAAGACCTACAGTATTGAAGGAATCGAAACCTCATCCATGCTATGGCAGGTTGGCAATGCCAATGACTGGGGCAGCGGCAGCCCAGCTAGCGGTTTGTCGAGGAATTATGACGGCAATTATACGGGCTATATGTACCTTAATGGTGACTTTAGGTTCAGAGAGAACAAAACTAACTGGGACGGCAAGAATTGGGGACAGGGTGCCAGTGCTGGCACACTCATGGAGAATGGCAACAATCTTTATGCCCCAGCTGGATTCTACAAGGTTGATGTGGATATTCCTAACCTGTATTACAATCTCACCACAATCTCTAGCGTGAGCATAATTGGCAGCGCAGTGCCCACGGGTTATGAGTGGAGCACCGACCTAGACCTGACCTATAATCAGAACACTGGCGCGTGGGAAGGAATTTATGTGCTTAACGAGGGCGAATATAAAATCCGTGCCAACCACGACTG
Source organism: Muribaculaceae bacterium (assembly GCA_017964485.1). Classification (GTDB taxonomy): domain Bacteria; phylum Bacteroidota; class Bacteroidia; order Bacteroidales; family Muribaculaceae; genus Sodaliphilus. The sequence continues at coordinate 47,877 of JAGCRW010000034.1, forward strand.
GTTTCTCAACTGGGGTGGAACTGACGATAATCTAGTTCCAAACGGTGCCAACCTGACCATTGCCCAGCCAGGACCTTATCTAGTGCAGGTGTACCTCACTTATAATGGCGACAGCCATGTGACATTGACTAGGCAGTGATTTGATAAAACTAAAAACAAAATGATATGAAAAAGAAAAAAATAATATTTATTGTCATAATTGCACTCGTGTCACTATTAGTGTATAACAATTCTTCTTATTACATAAAAAAGAGCAGATGGAAAACAATTAGTGATGTGAGTATTGGAGACTTTATAGAATTTGAAAATGACAAGAATGACACTTATTATCTTGATTGGCCGAAAGTCTATAAGGAAGGTGAACATGTGGGCTATATAGCATTTTGTTTATGTGACAGATTGTGGTTATATAAAACGAAAGACATAAATGACAGAGGTTTAGGTTTTTGTGAATACATTAGCAAGTAATACATAAAATTTTATAATATGAAGAATTCCTTTTCGCGTATATTGATATTGCTGTGCGTTGTGGCGTGGTCGCTGGGGGCGCTGGCGCAGATGTCTCCTTCGCAAGTTGAGGATAGTAGATGTGAATATAAATATAATGAGTATTTCAAAGATTCTAATCTTGAGATTGTAGATTCATTAGTCACTTGGCAAATTACAAAAGTGAGTGAAACGAAAAAAAGTTATATAATCACTTATGAGTACAAGAATCTAACAAATGATACTCTTGGTGTATATTTGCCAAAACAAGATGATTGTTGTTTGCGATTCTTCAGGGTATATATCAAATCAGATATTTGGGATATTGATTATCTTCCATGTAATTGGGTTGCTGATGTAGAGTCTGCTGAATTTGCAGGCAAAACAATTTATAAGCTGGCCCCAAATGAATCGGTCAAGAAACAATTCGCTTTATACAAGAAACATCTCCCCAAAAAGTTGTCGAAAAATGGGAAAGTCTCATTTCAACTTGAGTTGTTGCTCAAATATTGCGGAACAAAATACAGCACGTATCAAAGAGTTTTTGCTCCTGATGAGATAAAAACAAACGTTTATAAATGGCATAAAAAATGAAAAAAATCTTATCGCGTATATTGATTTTGCTGTGCGTCGTGGCTTGGTCGCTTGGGGCGCAGGCGCAGATGTCTATTGACCTGATCAACGATAACGACCGTGTGCAGCTTGAGGAGGCAGTTGACCTTATGGACAACGGCAAGCCCGAAGATGCCATCAAGATTCTTGACAAACTGTGCAAGAAGTATAAGAACAACTATGCTCTTGAGTATGAACGGCTTTATGCCTATTATCAGGCAGGCGACTTTAAGCGCATCGTCAAGGAGGGCCCCAAGCTGTTTAATCATCCCGAAATTGAGTCGCAGTGCTATCAGCTGGTGGGCAATGCCCAGGATGTGCTGGGCGATCCAGAGGGGGCAATAAAGACCTATGATGAGGGACTCAAGCGTTTTCCAAATTCGGGCTACCTGTATCTGGAAAAGGGCAACATCCACATGATGCATCAGCGCTATAACGAGGCCGTTAGGTGCTACCTTAGTGGCGTGGAGGTGCAGCCCGACTTTGCCAGCAACTACTACCGCCTGGCGAAACTCTATGCCGACTCCACCGAGCCGCTGTGGGCGATAGTCTATGCCGAGGTGGTGTGCAACCTGCTGCCCGGCACCGAGCGTGGCGAGGAGATGGGCAAGCTCATCTACGACCTCTTCCAAGAGAATGTGAAGATAGAGGAGGAGAACAATGCACATGTGTCTTTGACCAAAGAGAACACAATCTACATAAACAGCGACACCTCGAGTTATCAGATACCATTCCCCATGATGTATGAGATGGGAACGATGAAGTCGCCAGCCCTTGTGGAGTTCCTTCAGACCAAGAAACTCACCGTGGCAATGATTGCCGACATGCGCAAGGAGGCGCTTGCATATATCGATACTGTGGCGCCAGGATATTACAACCTGTCGCTGCTCGACTACCACCGCAAGCTCATCAAGGATGGTCACTGGACAGCCTATAACATGTGGCTGATGTCGCCTGGTGCCGAAGACGAGACAAACCAATGGGCCGACACCAAAGAAGGAGAGGAGCAGCTTGAGAAGTTTGCCAACTGGTTCATTGAGAACCGCCTTATTCCCACCGAAGCCGCGCCAACGGTGATGACTAAGGTCTACAAGATTGAGGAGCTTGTTATTCCGAGTATAGATGAGATTTCTACCGCCGAGGGCTGTCGCCAGCACCGCGACGACGCTTTGCGACTAGCAAAATGGTATCTGGAACAGCCAGTGAATCCTAATGACGTGACACAAAAGCAGGTGATGCAATTCTTGGTGATTTGGATGACTAACACTGATGAGTTTTCATTTACGGTAAGCACAAATGCTGTGTCGGGGCATGTTGAGCTGTTTGCGGCTTATATGGCAGCTATGACCGAACACGCCATCGAGTTTAACGTGAGCAAGACCGACGAGGCAATGTACTGCGAGGTCATGGTGCAAATAATCGACTACTACAAGCGCAATAAAGACGTGCTCGGAACAGTCGATTCGATGGAGAATTACCTCAATATGGACGGCCCCACCCTGCGCAACACCCTCGCCGAAGAGTATAAGAAAGCGCAGGAGTGAGAAGAATAAACTGGTATGTGCAAAAAATGCATAATAGTTCAAATTTGTGGTATAAAAGAATAAGAAATGGAAGATAATAAAATCATAATATATCAGACCGATGACGGACAAACCCGAATTGATGTCCGCATGGAGAATGAGACTGTTTGGCTGTCCTCAAGCCAAATGTCATTGTTGTTTGACAGAGAAGAATCAAATATTAGAAGGCACATTCTCAATGTATTTAAAGAAAGAGAACTGAATCGAGAGAATAACGTGCATTTTTTACACGTTAATGGTGTGAAGAAACCAGTACCATTCTACAACCTTGACGTCATTATTTCGGTAGGATATCGTGTAAAAAGCAAACGAGGCACTTCGTTCCGCATCCAGCGCAGCGCCTCAGCAGGGATAGGGATGTATTTGTGGTTGCCGTCGCTCATGCCCGAAGATTGTCGAAATTGTAGCATCGCCCTAACCACAGCACATCTTTGCGCATAATCTGCGGCTGCAAGTCCTCATGGCGATACAGAAGCATGCGGGCAGCATGATTGTAGATTATTATAATGTTGAAGCGTTTATTACCAATAATATACAATCATTGCAAGTCAGGGTTAGATATGTACTTCTCTGCTTGCTCTATGATTGCATTAAGTTCCTCCTCTGTCCACTTGATACCACTTGTTTTGCAGATGTCTATCCCTATATAGCGCATTGCAGCCTTATCATGGGGAATAGTATCATTGCAAACGTACATACCTACCATAATGCCAATCGTTTCAATTAAAGTGCTATTTAACTTTTTAGGTTTCATAATCATTTCCAGTCAAACCACTTGTCAAGTTCATCATTAACCTTATCAAGAATACGGTGGTAGTCCAAACTATATAGTTCACCCCACTTCCTATATCTCAATTTGTTTTTAACTTGCTTCACAATAATATCTCTAACAACACTGTTGAAGTATCGCACACTGCACCCATCTGGCACCCAAAAACCCTGTTCATTGAACAAACGCACCATTTTTCTTGTCTCTTTCTTTACTCTTGCTTCTTGTTCTTCAGTCATAGTTGTAATGTTTAAAAGTTTCTAGCGACAAAGATATAAAAAATACCCCCCTACACTTGATTGTGCATTGTGAATTATGTATTGTGCATTAGATTGAGCATTTGGTCGATGACGTTACGGTTATTGCTCAGGCGTGGGATTTTGCGCTGGCCACCGAGTTTGCCCGTTGAGGCGAGCCATTGGTCGAAGAGTCCGCGGCGTGCCACCACCACTTGCGGAGCGTCGAGGAAGATGCTTTGGTAACGCTTCGCCTGGTAGTCACCGTTGTCTTCCTGCAGATGCTTGTCGAGCAGTGCTGCAAACTCGTCGAGGCTTGCAGGCTCCTTCTCAAACTCTATGAGCCACTGATGGCGGCCCTTGCTCTTGTCGCCGGCATAGACTGGAGCGGCGGTGTAGTTGAGCACCTGCGCCTCGGTCTCTTGCGACGCCTTAGTTATCGCCTTCTCGGCATTGTGCACCATCAATTCTTCGCCAAAGGCGTTGATGAAACTCTTGGTGCGCCCCGCGATGTTGATTTTCACTGGGTTGAGTTGCTCAATGTGCACCGTGTCGCCAATGCGGTAGCGCCACAGTCCGTTGCAGGCGGTGATGATGAGTTCGTAGGTCTTCCCCGCCTCAATCTCCCAGATGGGCAGCACATCGGGATGGTCGCTATCCACCTCGCTAAGCGGTATGAACTCGTAGAACACTCCCACATCGAGCAGCAGCAGCATCGCCGTGGTGCTCCAGTCGCTCTGTGTGGCGAAGAAGCCCTCGCTGGCGTTGTAGGTGTTGAGGAAGTGCATCTTGCTCATGTCGCACAGGCGCTCATACTGCTCGCGGTAAGGCTCAAAGGCGATGCCACCGTGGAAGAACACCTCCAGATTGGGCCACACATCGTGGATGCAGTCTTTGCCAGTGGCCTTCAGCACCTCTTTGATGACGGTGAGGAACCACGAAGGCACGCCGCTCAGGTTGGTGATGTTCTCACCTTTGCTTGCCTCGACAAGTGCCGGCAGTTTCTCGGCCCAGTCCTCGAGCAGCGCAATGCGCTTGCTGGGCACTCGGAAAAAGTTGGCGAGAGGGTTGATATTGTTGATGAGCGTAGCCGAGAGGTCGCCCACATGGGTGCCTGGCTTGAGGTTGAGTTCGTTGGCAAACGAGCCGCCCAGAATTAGCGCTTTGCCCGCAAAGAGTCGGCTGTCGGGATTGAGGTTAAGGTAGTGCGACACCACGTCGCTAGCGCCCTTGTAATGGTTCCAGCGTAGCGATTCAGCAGGGATAGGGATATATTTGTGGTTGCCGTCGCTCGTGCCCGAAGATTGTGCGAAATTGTAGCATCGCCCTGGCCATAGCACGTCTTTCTCGCCATTGACCATGCGCATAATCTGCGGCTGAAGGTCCTCATACCAATACAGAGGCACGCGGGTGGCAAACTCCTGATAGGTGCGGCAAGTGGAGAAGTCGTATTTGCGACCAAACCAGGTCAAGGCGGCCTTCTCAATGAGTTTGACCAACTGCTCCTGCTGCACGCTGTCGGCATGGCCGATGTAGCGCGCATGATCTTTCAAGCGCGAGAGCAGTCGTGGACGGGCTATGGGAGTGAAATTAAGCAAAACAAAAACTAAGTGTTAAGTTTTAAGTGTTAAGTGTAAAGTTGAGTGATGCAAATTGCCGAGAATAAGTGTATTCACAACATATCGCACCACAAAATTAATCTTTATACCGTTTTTGAGCAAATTTTAGGAAGAAAAAGTGTGTTGTAATCTATCGGCAGCTAGACAAAGGGGTTCTTTAAATCTCTCGCAAATTGCGCTAAGTGTTGCCGCGCAAGCGCGGAAATTAAAAAGCCTGCGGCTCTAAAATTAATTATAAAATTTTAGTGCGAAGCACCCTTATAATTTTAGCACGCAGTGCTCTAATTTCACGCGAAGCGTGCTCCTTTCATCCTTATTGTCGTTTGAAGAAAACTGCGTCAATTGTCTTATAAAAACAAAGGAGAGGATCCATTGCTGGACTCTCTCCTTGTTTCTGTGTTCTCGCGACTGTGGATTAGCGGAGCTTGGTGTAGCCGTAGGCTGAGTTGTCGCCGAGTTGCTCCTCGATGCGGAGCAGCTGGTTGTACTTAGCCATGCGGTCGGTGCGGCTCAGCGAGCCGGTCTTGATTTGTCCGCTGTTGGTGGCCACTGCGATGTCGGCGATAGTAGTGTCCTCGGTCTCACCGCTGCGGTGTGAGGTCACTGTGGTGTAGCCGTGGCGGTGTGCCATCTCGATAGCGTCGAGAGTCTCGGTGAGCGAGCCAATCTGGTTAACCTTGATAAGGATAGAGTTGGCAGCACCCATCTTGATACCCTTCTGCAGGAAGTTCACGTTGGTAACGAAGAGGTCGTCACCCACGAGCTGGCAACGGTCGCCAATGCGCTCGGTGAGCTTCACCCAGCCGTCCCAGTCGTTCTCATCGAGACCGTCCTCGATAGAGTCGATAGGATACTTGGTGATGAGCTGCTC
>JAGCRW010000035.1 GCA_017964485.1 Muribaculaceae bacterium
GTCGCTAGAGCGGCCGTTCTTCACTTGCGACTTCATTGCAAGCGACACAAGGCAGGTCGAGTCATTGCATAGCTGCTTGAGTGTGGGAGCGACATCACGGCCACCAATTTGCATATTCACACCCCATGAGTTTAGCGACTCAACCACTAGAAAAATCACGTTCTTTCCACGTGCCGTAGCATAATTGTTGTCGGTATAATGTGGCTGAAGTTCAAGATATTGTTCTATCTGCTTTTTCTCTTCCTCACTTAGAGATTTAGTGTCGAAAATTGAGGTGATGCCACCATAAATGACGTAAGGCAGAGCGCCGTTAAGGTTCATGTAGTCGCCTTGACGGGTCCACATAACACAGTAGTCGTCGGTGAACTGCTGCGCAAAGGTGGTGGGTTCTTTATTATCGCTTGCATGAATAGCGGTGACTCCGAGCCTGATTATTACAAATCCCATAATTCCCACAGTAGCCAACAGAAGGCGGCTCTTAGCTGATTGCTGTGTCTTCTCCATGGGTTTCTTGATCCATCTTCTATAAAAAGCATAGAGGAGCACTGGCGGTAGTAACACCTCAAGGATTCGCGGTTTAATCGCGCCCATGATGCTTGTCATGAGTGTGTCGCCCATGTTCTCGGTCAAGAAGAACGACGACAGGGGCATAAGGTCGCGGTAGGTGGGCATATACAGGAATTGCGCCAGGCACCACAAAGTCACGAGCCAGATTACTATCCAGCTCCATTTACGCCATTTTGGTGGGAGCAGCACGAGTGGCGTGAGTAGCAACAATGCGTCGGCAAAGCTGTTAACAACTAGCATAGCTTTGTCGCCCAGTGCGGTGTGGCTAAGCCACTCGGGATCAACAATCTTGTTGAACTGGTGACTCACAAAGAGCAGCTGCACCATGATGCACGCCATCGAAAGAAGGTAGAACCATAGGTTTGGGTTCTTCGATATAATATTATTCTGTCTTTTTTCATTCATGGTTGCAAAGTTACACAAAGTTTTTGTGTGTAACAAAAAAAGAAATAGGCATTGCACGTGGCAATGCCTATCTATTAGCTTTCTCTTGTAGAGTGCAAAATTATCCCTCGTTGATTGCCTCATTTGGGCAAGCCTCAGCGCAAGTACCGCAGCTGATGCAGGTATCGGGATCAATTACATAGATGTCACCCTCGCTGATAGCGCCAGTTGGACACATATCCATGCAAGTTCCGCATGCTACACAGTCGTCACTAATTACGTATGCCATAGTCAAATAGTTTAAAATAGTTAAGTAAAAAATTAGTTAGTCTTGTAAACAGGTGCAAAATTACTGCTTTTATTTGATTAACCAAATAATTCTGCAACTATTTTCCATAGTATTTGCAAAAAATGTGCCAAATTATTCTTCAGTAGGGTTGTCATCTGTAGCAATGTGTGCAATCTCTTCCACTTCTTGCTTCTTTAGGTTCACTTTCACATCGTCAAACCCTTCGCCATATACGCCCTTGACCTTAGCCTGCGAGACGAAAGCGTCGGGGTCGATGGCTTTGATGATGCGGAACATGTGCATGCTCTCATAGTTACGTGCCATCACAAGCAGCACAGTTGTTTCGGTCTGTGTGTACCAGCCTGTGCCTTTGAGCACAGTGCATCCACGATGGGTCTCACGGGTGATTGCGTTAGCAATCTCTTTCCATTTCTTAGAGAAAATCATGAACTGCACACTCTGGCGACTGCTGTCTATCACCATGTCGGCGGCAATAGAGCAGATGAACATAAAAATCAATCCATACACAATCTTGTCGATGGTGTGGAAGATAAACCAGCTGCTGCCTATGATGAGCAGGTCAATATATATTAATGTGCGGCCAAAGGAGATGTTGCTGTGCTTGTTGACCATCGCAGCGATTATGTCGGTGCCCGCCGAGCTGCCATTGTGGGTAAACACAATGCCCAAGCCCACGCCACACAGCACAGCTCCTATAATCACATTCATAAATGTTTGTTGCTCAACGATGGGCTTGGTGAAGATAGGAGTCATAATGCCCAGCAATATTGTGGCAATGGTGGCGCCAATAATGGTGCGTATCACAAACTTCTTGCCCACCGCTCTGAAGGCTATTGCCAGTAGGATTGCGTTGATTGCATAATAGGTGATGGCCACATTCCATCTAAGCCCGAAGTAGAATAATGAGGCCATACCGGTAACTCCGCCAGTCACCACCTGCTCAGGCAGCACAAATGCTGAGTATCCAAAGCAATAACAACATAAGCCAATGAATATCATCACATAATCTTTGACTTCATTAAGAATTTTCTTGCTCGATGCGTTCATTTTATTATTGTTTTATGGAGGACATACATTTCATTTGGGCTGCAAAATTAGTGCAAGTCGAGAGAAAAACCAAATTTATTTGAGATTTGCAGACACGAACCTAGTTTATCCAGAACTAGTAAAAATCTCAATCATAGAATAAATTTTACTAATTGTTGCTGCCTTTTTCAGAGAAAAAGATTAACTTTGCATAAATTATTAATCTCAAACTAATTTTTTTTATTATGAAAAAGTCATTATTATTTTTGTTGACAATTGTAACTATTGCCATGTTCGCAAGTTGCGGTGGCGATAAGAAATCAGGTTCATCGAGCGATGCAAGCGACGAGAACATTGAAGGTGTAAAGTATGAGTACAAGGACTTCGGCTACTCAGTTGTCCTCCCCGAGGGTTTTAAGCAGCAGAACAACGATGCCGAGATGGAAAAAGAGCGTGGCGGTAAACTATTCCTTGGTGGTGAAGGTTGCATGATTGACATGACAGCAAAGGAGATGAACTACATTGGTGACATGACTCCAGAGAAGTCAATCGAGCAGAGCATGGAAATGACAAAGGCATTAAATGATAGTGCCGACATTAAGAAAATTGATGACATCTCTTACGTTTCTAAGAGTCTTGACCAGTTTGGCTATCGTGCACACTATGAGATTCAGAAAAACGGCAAGAAATTCATGATTGACGTAACTTATCCTGAAGAAAAGAAAGATCAATTTGAGAAAGACTTAGATGCAGTTATCAAATCGTTTAAGGCTGAGTAATTTCTAATTGAAATAAAAAAACAATGCAGAGTCCTCATTTTAAGGGCTCTGCATTTGTTTTTATTGAGCGGAGTGAGGGAGATTCGAACTCCCGAGACCCTTTCGGGGCCTACACGCTTTCCAGGCGTGCCTCTTCAGCCACTCGAGCATCACTCCATCTTTTGCCGCAAAAGCGCTGCAAAGGTACTGATATTTATTGGAATAGCGGTTGTGTTTTGACATAATTTTTTTGATAATTTTATTGATGATTTCGAAAGATTGTCGAATTATTGTCTAACTTTTTCGTTTTTTTCGGGCAATGGTTCATTTTCGCTGACCTCAGTTTTGGGTGTTATCTGCTTGATTTTCCATCCTAAAGCGGCTATGGTTATTGTCATGATGGGACACAGGAGGTTGAAGAAGCAGTAGGGCAGGTAGGTGAGTGTGGGCACTCCGAGTACTGTTGCTTGAGTCATACCGCAGGTGTTCCAGGGCACGAGGACAGAGGTTACTGTGGCGGCATCCTCTGTGGTGCGGCTAAGTAGTCGTTGCTCGAATCCTTTTTGCTTGTAGGCATTGCTGAATGTGTCGGCGGTGAGAACGATACTGATAAACTGGTCTCCAGTGGTGAGGTTGAGGAAGATGCCTGAAACCACTGTCGAAGACACGAGGCTTGTTCTGGATTTTGCCCAGCGGATGATGACCTGAGTGATGCTGTGAATCATGTTGCTTGCCACCATTGCCGAGCCAAAGCACATGGCGCAGATAATAAGCCAGATGGTATTGAGCATTCCTGTCATGCCGCCTGTTGACACTAGGTCATTGAGGGCGGCAAAACCGGTGTCTACCGCAGTCGCTCCGTAGTAGGTAATGGCGAGTCCTTTAGTGAGCGCTGCAGCGTGGGAGAGTGCTGGGTCGGCGGCAATCTGTGTGAGGATGTGCTGCTGCAGGATAAGTGCAACGATACCTGCAAGTATTGATGATGTGAAGAGAACGATAAGCGATGGCGTTTTGCGTGCAATCAATATGCCAGTGATAATTGGCACTAGCAGCGTCCATGCCGAGATATTGAATGAAGAGGCAAGGCCTGTTGTATATTGCTCAATATTTATTGGTCCATTACCGTGTCCCAGACCTGCGACGGTGAAGATGATGAGCGAGATGATGAGTGCCGGCACTGTGGTGTGCATCATATAGCGGATGTGCTCAAAAATATCTACTCTAGTGCTTGACGAGGCGAGGATGGTGGTGTCGCTAAGTGGTGACATCTTATCACCGAAATAGGCTCCCGAGATGATGGCGCCCGCTGTCCAGGCCTGACTCACGCCCAATGCGTCGCCAATTCCCAGCAGTGCCACACCAATGGTGGCGATGGTGGTCCACGAACTTCCCGACAATAGCGATACTATTGCGCAGATAATGCAGGCGGTGACGAGAAAGAACTTTGGCGATAGAAGTTGCACGCCATAATAAATTAATGTGGGCACTACGCCACTAATCATCCATGACCCTGCTAGCATACCTACCGAGAGCAGAATAAGCAAAGTGATGAAGATTCCGCCCATTGTTTTGGAAATCTGCTGCTCGAAGTTTTTCCACGGCACACGATAAAAGATGGTGGAAATTAACACGCACACCGCCATTGCTAAGATTAGTGCCACTTGGCTGGCGCCACTCAGAGAGTCGGAACCAAAGAGTGTGATTGCTACCGCCAAAAGCCCAATCAGCACTACGATGGGAATTGCTGCAATTAGTGGATGTGGTATGGTGTTTTTTGTCATGCCGGAATGTGTATTTGAAAATTTTGTGTGTAAACTTACAAAAAAAACTTTGATTGCGCAATATCGTCGAAAAAAGTATTATCTTTGTGATTTGAAACGTAAATGTTTATCATTTTATGTATGAACCTTTGGCAGAGCGCATGAGGCCCAAGTCGCTCGATGATTATATAGGGCAGAAGCACCTCGTGGGTGAGGGGGCTGTGATTCGTCGCATGATAGAGAGTGGCAACATCTCGTCTTTTATCTTGTGGGGACCACCAGGAGTGGGCAAGACCACGCTGGCGCGAATCATAGCCGAGCAGACTAAGGTGCCGTTCTATACCCTCAGCGCCGTGACAAGCGGCGTGAAGGAAGTGCGCGAGGTGCTGGACCGTTGTCGTGCCGATGCGGGCAGCATCTTCACCAAGGGGCGTCCGGTGCTATTTATCGACGAGATTCACCGTTTCAACAAGTCGCAGCAGGACTCATTGCTAGGTGCAGTGGAGAAAGGCACGGTGACACTGATTGGCGCCACTACCGAGAACCCGTCATTTGAGGTGATTCGTCCTTTGCTCTCACGTGCGCAGGTCTATGTGCTTGAGCCGCTTGAACGGGAGGACTTGCTTGAGTTGCTTGACCGTGCCATCAAGACCGACAAAATCTTTAAAAACCGCGAGGTAAGGGTAGAGGAGACTGAGGCAATGCTGCGCTATAGTGGTGGCGATGCTCGCAAACTGCTTAATATCCTCGACTTGATTTATCAGTCGCTTGATGCGCATGAGCCATTTGTCATTAACGACCAGATTGTCACCGACCGCCTCCAGCAGAACCCGCTTGCCTTCGACAAGAACGGAGAAATGCACTACGACATTATCTCGGCGTTCATCAAGTCGATACGTGGCAGCGATCCCGATGCTGCAGTATATTGGCTAGCGCGCCTAATCGCTGGCGGAGAAGACCCCAAGTTCATCGCCCGCCGCTTGTGCATCCTCGCTGCTGAAGATATTGGCCTCGCCAATCCCAATGCTCTGCTGCTCGCCAATGCCACCTTCGACGTCATCAATAAGATAGGCTGGCCCGAGGGACGCATCCCTTTGAGCGAATGTGCCATCTATCTCGCCACCAGCGAGAAGAGTAATAGTGCCTATCTCGCAATTGACGAGGCGCTTGCCAACGTGAACGAGACTGGCAACCTCCCCGTGCCGCTCCATCTGCGCAACGCACCCACCAAACTGATGAAAGAATTGGGCTATGGTGCCGACTATAAATATGCCCACGACTTCCCAGGACATTTTGTCAACCAGGACTACTTGCCCAAAGAACTGAAAGGCACACGCTTCTGGCATCCTCAAACCACTCCCGCCGAAGCAAAACTCAAAGAGCGGCAAGAAAAACGCTGGGGTAACTCATGATATAAATGTGATAAAATAGAAAGTGCCGCCTCTTTTTGGGGCGGCACTTGTGGTTGTGTGTGACTTTGGGTTTACTACTTGAAGTAGATGTCGATGTAGTCGGCACATTCATCAGCAGGATTCAAAACCGGGAACATTCGCCAGAACTTTCGGTTTCCTGTGGCTTCGAAATTGAAGGTCCCTTCTCGCAGGACTTCCTGTCCGTTGTTGATGTGGTAGATTTTCGTCCTTATCTCTCCTGTAAAGTTGAGGTGGTTCTTATCTACAATTTCGATTTTTCCGTCAAGCTTAACGTAGTCATCGTTGTCGATGTTTCCTTGCTCGGCATCTTTGCACTTGCGTGCCAGCTGTTCGCCTTTGCAAGAGAGTGTGCCGTCGGCCTCTTTCTTGATGGTTACTGTGCCAAAGTATTTCCAGGAAATCCACTGCAGGCTAAGCATGTGTTTTCCCACCACTTTGCGCTCGAGCGAAAAATTTCTAGCATCTTGCTCTGTGCGATGCTTCATTGTTGTTTTCTTCTTGGTTTTTGCATCCATAGTTGCTGGCACAGCTGCAACCAAGAGCGCGATGAGCATTGTGAAGATGATTTTTTTCATAATTGTTATTCTTAGGGTTGAAGAATTTGCTCGATATAAACCTTTGCCTCTTCTTTAGTGATGAGTCCTATTGACTCAATAGGCTCATCTACGCCTGCACCAAAGAAAAGCACGTAAGGAATGCTTTGGATTTCAAGAAGTTTGGCAAGTTCTTTGTTCTTGTCGACGTCAATACTGTAAAAGTTTACACGTCCCTCATACTCAGCAGCGAGTTCTTCAAGGATTGGAGCTAACTGACGGCATGGACCGCACCACGTGGCATTGAAGTCAAAGACTGAAGGTTGTTCTACAGTGCCTTCGTCCATGTCGAAGAGAGCAATAAACTCCTCAGTGCCGATTTCTTTTACTTTACTTTCGGTTTGAGCGCTAGCAATGGTCCACACAGTGAATATTGCCGCAAAAATCAATAATGCTTTTTTCATGTGAATTGTATTAAAAAATTATATGTTCTTAGATAGAAAAAATGCGTTAAAGTTTAATTATAACCGTATTTTATTGGTGTTGTGGGCGTAACAGGTCGTTGACGGTCTTCACAGGGTTAAATGTCTCGATTGGGACTTCAACGAAGATGGTGTTCCAGTCGCTCATTGAACCGTTCCACAAGCCAGGCAACTCAAGCGCCTTGATCTCCACTCCACCAGTTGATTTCATAGAGATGAGGCCAGTGTCGGGGTCTACGAACTGCTTGAGGTCGAACTTGTTGCCTTTGTAATCTTTTATGTAGCACACTAGATCAACGGGGTTAAAGTGTGTGCCGCTCTTCATCAGTTCAACTGCGGCGGGATCATTCTCGTCGATTTGTGCTGCTTCAAGGATTTGTGGCGAGTAGCTACCGTCGCTGTTGTAAGCGAGGTAAGGACCTCCGCCTGGCTCACCCTCGTTGAGTACCATTCCGCACACGCGTATGGGGCGGTTGAGCTTGCCGCGTAGATATTCGATGAGCTGCTTTTCATCCATTTTGGCTGTAGCTTCGTTGCGGGTGCACAGGCGGTTCTCCACAAATTTCAAAATGTTCTTCAGCTCACTGGCGCTTGCGCCTTTGTCGAGCGTGGCCAGATGCTTAGCGATGTGCCGCTGCACGTCGATGAGGTAGCCTCCAATAGCCTTCTTATATCGCACAGTTACGTTGCGCAAGCGCAGCGGAACGACATTGTCAATATTCTTTACAAATACCACGTCGGCATCGCGCTCGTTGAGGTTCTCAATGAGTGCTCCATGACCTGCTGGGCGGAAGAAAAGGTTGCCCTCCTGGTCGCGATAAGGCGTGTTGTCGAGATTTACAGCGATAGTGTCGGTTGATTGCTTCTGCTCGCTCATTGTCACTTTGTATTTCACACCCCACACCATTTCCATTGCGGGCAACTTGGCTTTAAGCACCTTGTCAAACTCCTTGCGGTGCTCGGGCGAAACGGTGAAGTGGATGTTAACCTCGCGTTTGCCATTGGTGGCATACTGCGCGCCTTCCTCTAGATGCTCCTCGAGCGAGGTGTGCACACCGCCGCCAGCAGCACGGTGGAACTGCAGCAGTGCCTTTGGAAGGAAGCCATAGTTCAAGCCGTTGCTCTCGAGCATTGTCTTGGCAATCTCAACATATTTCCCGTCTTGGATGAGCTGCGGGATTGTGGCTTTATAGAGCTTGTCGCACGCTTTGTTGAGGGCAGGGTAGAACGCAAAATGGTTGATGTTGTCGAAATACTGTTTCTCGAAGTCGGTCTCAGGCTCTGTCCTTCCCGAAGTGGTGAAGGCAAACATATTCTTGAACATGCGGCTTGCGGCGCCCGAGGCAGGCACAAATTTCTCTATTGTCACACTCTCTTGCTGCGACTGCCGCCACAACTTAATGTAGTGGTTGATGTCTTTCTGGCCGAGTCGCATGATGCCGTTGCCCACTTTGGCTACTGAGTGGATGCGCAGTTGTGGAAAACCGCTTTCAAAACGTTTGATTTGCTTCTCAATCATTTCGGCTGTTATGCCTTTGTTTTCAATTAGTTGTTGGTCTTTTTCGGTTAGCATGGCCTATATATTTTTGTGATTAATTGCTAATAATATGGAATTAATTTGTAAAGTTACAAATAAAAAATTAATTTTGGGTGATTTTTGCTTCTAAAAGAATAAAAAAATGACAGAAACAAAGTTTTTTAATGCTCACGAGCGCGATATGTTGTTTCAATCGATAAACAAATTGTGGAACAATCTGCGCGATCAAGTGACCATTGACGATGTGCGATATTTGCAGTCGGTAATAGCAAGTGGCGTGAATGCCGGTGTTTACCGTCGTGACAAATATGGCATCAATCCTGTGATCAGGACACTGCGAACTGCCGAACTGCTTCACGATAATATTGCCCCCGACCGAAACATGACGATAGCAATTCTTGTCTATCACCTGTGCCGTCTTGGCCACGTCTCGGAGAAAGAGATAGCGGAAATGTTTGGCGAAGATGTTGCAAAATTAGTGCATGGCTTAATTAAGATTTCTCAGATATATAAGAAACAGGCAGCTGTTGATGACGATAATTTCCGCAAACTCCTTGTGACACTTGCTCAAGATGTCCGTGTGGTGATTATTATGATTGTTGACCGTAGGGGACTGATGAGCTATATCAACAACCATGAAGATGAAAATTTTGTGCGCGACATCTCGCTTGAGGCACGTTACCTCTATGCGCCGCTAGCACACAAACTTGGGCTTTATCAAATCAAGACCGAACTAGAGGATCTGTCGCTTAAATACCTGCAACGCGATGTGTATAACAAAATAGCACAACGCCTCAACGAGACAAAAAAGGAGCGCGACAAGTATATAGAGGAATTCACAGCTCCCATTAAGAAAGTGCTTGAGCGTGAGCACATCAAGTGCCACGTGAAGGGACGCACCAAGTCAATTAACTCCATCTGGAACAAGATGAAGACTAAGAAGGTTGACATGAGCGACATGTACGACCTCTTTGCCATTCGCATCATCATTGACACACCTCGAGAATATGAGAAACGAGACTGCTGGTACACCTACTCGCTCGTGGGTGACATTTATCAGGCTAATCCTACGCGCCTGCGCGATTGGATAACGATGCCCAAGAGCAACGGTTACGAGTCGCTGCATGGCACTTTTAAAGGTAAGGATGATAAGTGGGTAGAAGTGCAGATTCGTTCCGAGCGCATGGATGAAGTGGCAGAAATGGGTCTCGCTGCCCATTGGCGCTACAAGGGCGTGAAGGCCGATGGCGGTGGTATTGACCGCTGGATGCAAAACGTGCGAGAGGTGCTAGAAGAAGGCAGCAAGGACCGCATGGACCTGATACGCAATATGCATGTAAATCTCTATGATGATGAAGTGTTTGTGTTTACGCCTCGTGGCGATGTGTTTCAGTTCCCCAAGGGCGCAACGGTGCTTGACTTCGCTTTCCGCATCCACTCGCGGGTGGGGTGTCAATGCATTGGCGCTAAGGTTGATGGCAAGAACCAAAAAATAAACTATAAGCTTCGCAGTGGTGATACTGTGGAGATTATAACCTCTTCTACCCAGGTTCCACGTTTTGACTGGCTAAACATTGTCAAGACCAGCAGAGCGCGCAACAAGATTAAATTGGCTCTTAACGAGGCTCAGTCAAAGAAGGCCGACATGGGCCGTGATCTTGTTCAGCGCCGTTTCAAGAACCGCAAGATTGAGATTGACAGCTCAACAATGAGCCGTTTCATCAACAAGAAGGGGTATAAAACCATTACCGACTTCTATGTGGCTGTTGATGACGGGAAGATAGACATCGCAACGCTTGTAGAGGAATATCTCGATTTCCAGGTTAAGCAGCAGGAAACGAGCAAACCTCATGAGACCGCTGAGAATTTTGTGCTACAGAGCAAGGTGGAGGAAGAGGAGAGCTGTAACGACGATATCCTCGTGATTGGCAATAACGTGAAGGGCATAAACTACAAACTCTCGCGCTGTTGTAACCCCATCTACGGAGATCCCATCGTGGGATTTATTGCTAGCGATGGAGCCATCAAGGTGCATCGACGGGACTGTGGCAACGTTAAGCATCTGCTGACGAAGTATCCCTATCGCATCATTAAGTCGCAGTGGAGCGGGAAGATGGGTAAGCAGTTTGCCGCTACACTTAAGGTGGTAGGCAATGACGACATCGGCATTGTGTCTAACATCACTTCGCTCATCAATAAGGAGGGTGATGCAGTGTTGCGCAGTGTGTCGATCAACAGCACTGGCGGCATATTTGAGGGCTACCTTGTCATAGGCATCAACAGCCTCGATAATCTTGACATTCTCATCAAGAAAATCAAAAATCTCAAGGGCGTGAAAGATGTGCAACGCACCAACCGATGAAATTTTTAGTAAAAAATGAATGAAAATGAATGATTTGGCTATGTTTTCAATAATTTTCTATACTTTTGCAACGTTATTATTGATAGTCAAAGATGATTTAATAAAAAATAATATAGTAACTATTTAATTTTTAAGAAAATGAAGAGAGTTTTAATACTTATGTTTGCCGTGCTGTTATTGGGTTTCAGCGCAAAGGCCGATCATGATCAGGTTATCACCTACAATCAGCTTCCTACTGTTGCTCAGGAGCTTCTAAAGCAGCATTTTGCCGACAGAGTGCCACTGATCGTTACTGTGGACTGGGACGATTACACTATCGTTTATGAA
>JAGCRW010000036.1 GCA_017964485.1 Muribaculaceae bacterium
AACAAGGAGCGCGACGCGAACTCCTTGAGGAGACTGGCTACGGCGACGGAGAGTGGCAAGAGTTTATGACAATAGGCCAAAACCCAAGCACCTGCAACAACCTGACACACTGCTTTATAGCTACAGGAGTCAAAAAACTCCAAGAACAGCACCTCGACCGAACAGAAGACATCGAAGTCCTTCTTCTCACCCGACAAGAAGTCCTTGACCTACTAAACAGTGACACCCTAAAACAAGCCCTAATGCTAGCACCCCTCTGGCGCTACTTCGCCACACAAAAATAGAAGCAAACGACAATTTCATTAGATGCAAGGTGGACGCTACGCTTAAAATTGCTCGTGTGGGACAGTTTTTGAAAAAAAATTTTCAAACGATTAAGTACGATTAAAAACAATTTCATCATTCACTTGCCACTTACACCAGCATTTTCTCATTTGCGTTAGAGGCAGGATGGGCGCGCTTCGCGCTTAAAATTTTTTGAAAATTCAAATAAAATTTATTGCGTGGGACAGTTTTTGAAAAAATTTTCAAACGATTAAGTACGATTAAAAACAATATCGTTAGATACTAGGCGGGCGCGCTTCGCGCTTAAAATTGAATGAAAATTGAGAAGAAAATTGCTCGCGTGGGACAGTTTTTATTAATTTTTCTTCATCTTTTTCGACATCTTGGATGGACGAGGCAGGCCTCGTCCCTACATTTTGCTGCGCCTCTTGGGCGGACGAGACAGACCTCGTCCCTACATTTGGGACAGTTTGTGGTTGTGGTTCTTTTTGGAGGGTGGCTTGGAGGAAGCGGTGGATAGTGGATTTCGGGATATTGCAGTGCTCTGCGATGTTGCGGATAGACCATCCACGGGCGAATGTCTCGTGGATGTAGGTTTTCTTCTGCTCTTCGGTGGCATTGGCAGGCAGGTAGAGCAGTTGAGTCTCTTTTATGTCGAAGTCGACATTATCAAATCGAAGGAAATTCCTGCCTTTAATGGATTTGATATTATTGTCAATCTCCTTCTGTGTGCTGCCGCTGTTTTTCATATCTTGTGCGATGGCTTGAGTGGATTCCTCGTCATAAACGAGTTTCATTTTGATTGTATCGACGAACTGGTTGTTGGGCCTTTGCACGTTTCGCGCTTTGATTAGCTTGATGTAGTGAGTTGCCCCACCAATGCGGTTGACTGATGAAGGTATTTCGTTTAGAGTGAAGATTGAATCGAAAGCATATGCTAGCTGTCGGTCACCAGTGAGGTGTTTTAGAGCAAGCGGTGTGCCTTCCTTGTGGTGAGTGGCGTGAGCGACGACGAATATTGAGACATGATACTTGTTCAGAAGTTGGCGGAGCTGTCGCAGAAACTTTTGAGTCTTGTTGCAGCTTCGCAGGGGGCAGATTTGTGAGATGTCGTCAATGACGATTACTGGCGCCGCGAGTTCGAGCATGTCTATCTCGATGCTTTGGATGATGGTGTCGATACTGGTCATCTGATCAACTGTGGCATTTTGTGAGAAGTGCCTAATTTCAAGGTTTTCGGGTGTGATATCGTCTATGCAGAACCATGCAGACCACCCTCGGTGGTAATAGTTATGCATCATGTTCTCAAAATCATAGTAAAGGACTTTGCGGCCTTCGGCTGCGACTCTACAGGCGATGTTGAAAGCGAGTGTTGTCTTACCGACGTTTGGGTCTCCAAAAAGGCAGACACACTCATTCTCATACCAGATATCGCCCCAAAGCTTCTGCGCATCCTTGATGGTACGCTCTCGTACAGAGCAGTTAGAGCAGTGGAAAATAGAACTTGTCATGATTTTCTCGGCTTTATAGTAGCCTGTCTCTTTTCCGAATTGGTCAAGATAGCCAATTTCGATTAGTTTGTCCCTTCGCGCGTTGAGGAACTGGGCATGAACTCTTGATAGCGGTTTTTCCATAGTATTATATTTAATATTGTGTTTTTGGAGGCGAAGGTAGTGGTTTGGGAAGACTGGAGCAAGGTTGAAAAATCACGGATTTGCAAGACTGACGCTTGCAAGACCTTGACACCAACGTCGGTCCTGAACGCCGCTGTGCGACGCAATACATTAACAGCTCCCAGGCTAGGTGGGCAAGACAACAGCTTATGTTGCAGATACTACCAAAACGGAAAAATTCTGCTAAACCACAAAATATATTATGCCATAGTGTTATATTTATCGCTTTTTTAGCTATATTTGCGGATAAAATTAATACTATGGCAAAGAAAAAAGGCAAAAACCAATTAGACCTGTTTGCTAAAAAAAAGACCGAAAAAGAGCTGAAAATAGAGAGTGTTAAGGACTTGTATGACTTTCTATATGAGGCTCGTAATATCCTGCGCGGGCCTATTAGTCAAGATAGTTTCAAGGATTATATTACTCCCATTCTATATTTCAAGCGCATCAGCGACGTGTATGACGAGGAGACTGCTGCTGCTCTTGATGAAAGTGGTGGCGATAAAGACTATGCCACCCTTCCCGAGCAGCACCGCTTCGACATACCCGAAGGCTGCCACTGGAATGATGTGCGCAACCGTAATGAGAACCTTGGTGCAGCTATAGTGGGTGCCATGCGGGGCATAGAGCTTGCCAACCCCGACACCCTTTATGGCGTGCTCTCTATGTTCTCGGCACAAAAATGGACCAACAAACAAAACCTAAAAGATGAGATAATACGCAACCTTATTGAGCACCTGAGCGATCGCCGCCTTGGCAACAAAGATTATCCTGCCGACCTGATGGGTGATGCTTACGAGATATTGCTGAAGAAATTTGCCGACGACTCTAAGGCCAAAGCTGGTGAGTTTTATACTCCTCGTTCGGTGGTGCAGTTGCTTGTCAGGATTCTCGACCCCCAGCCAGGTGAGACCGTTTATGACCCTGCTTGCGGTAGTGGCGGCATGCTTATCGAGGCTGTTCACCACATGCATCACAGCAGTCTGTGCTGCGGAAGCATTTTCGGTCAAGAGAAGAATGTTGTGAATGCCGCTATCGCTAAGATGAATCTATTCCTTCATGGCGCATCGGACTTCAACATCATGCAGGGCGACACCCTTCGCTCTCCAAAGATTCTTGCAGGCGGCGAAGTGGCGAAATTTGACTGCGTGATTGCCAATCCACCATTCTCGCTTGAAGATTGGGGCTCGGTAGCTTGGTCAAGCGATCGCTATGGGCGCAACATTTGGGGAACGCCAAGCGACTCTTGTGGCGACTATGCATGGATACAGCACATGATCAAATCAATGGCTCCGGGCAAAGGCCGCATGGCAGTTGTGATGCCACAGGGTGTTCTCTTTAGGGGAAACGAAGAAGGCCGCATACGTGAGAAACTTGTAGAGAGCGACTTGATAGAAGCTGTAGTTACACTTGGCGACAAATTATTTTATGGCACTGGCCTTTCACCTTGCTTCCTCATCTTGCGCAGGATGAAACCCGCAGAGCACTCATCACGAGTGCTTATGATAGACGGCACTCAGATTCTCACCAAGAGACGCGCACAGAACATCCTTACTCCCGATGATGTTGACCGCCTGTATCAACTCTATGTTGACTACAAAGATGAGGAAGACTACTCGAAGGTGGTAACTCTTAAAGACATAAAGGCTAAAGGCTATGACCTATCGCCGAACAAATATGTAGAGTACCATCGTGAGGAAATCAAGCCCTATGCCGAAGTGCTTAAAGAATTTAAAGATGCCATTGCTGCTGTAAATATCGCCGAGCAGGAATTCCGCAAACTGATTAATGCTTGAGAATTATGGAAAAAGAAATAAAAAAATATAACGTTCAAGGCGAGCCAATCACACTCGATGAGCTAAAGCAATTCCTGTGGGCAGCTGCAACACATTTGAGAGGACAGATTGATGCCGCCAGTTATAAAGAATATATATTCCCGTTGTTGTTTTTCAAGCGAATAAGTGACGTGTTTGACGAGCAGTATGGCGGTTTTGTGAATGACGGTGGCGAGGAATATGCTCAAGAGCAAGCAAAAGAGCTTCCCATCCGTATCCCAGATGGAGCACACTGGAATGATGTGCGCCAGGTTACCGAGAATGTGGGGCAGCGACTCGTTGAGGCATTTATCGCCATAGAGCAGGCCAATCCTGGCGAGGAGGCCGACGGACGCATAGTTGGAGGACTGACGGGCATCTTTGGTCCCAAAGACGGCTGGACCAACAAAGCCAAGATGCCCGACCACATTATCACCTCACTTATCGAAGACTTCTCAAAACATGACCTCTCGCTTGCATCATGCCCTGCCGACGAAATGGGCATGGCTTATGAATACCTTGTGGGCAAGTTTGCCGATGATGCCGGCAATACAGCCCAAGAGTTTTACACCAACCGCACCGTAGTGACACTGATGGCTGAGATATTGCAGCCAAAGCCAGATGAAAGCATATATGACCCCACATGTGGCACTGGTGGCATGCTTGTTAAGTGCTTGGATTACCTGCGTGAACATGGGCAGCCATGGCAAGGCGTTAAGGTGTTTGGCCAAGAGCTTAATGTACTCACCTCAGCCATAGCACGCATGAACCTTTACCTTAATGGCGTGGAAGATTTCTCTATTGTGCAAGGTGACACCCTTAAGAATCCAGCATTTCTTGATGGTAGCCAACTGAGAAAGTTTGACATTGTCCTTGCTAATCCACCATATAGCATTAGTGCTTGGGATAGAGATGCTTTTTCTCATGACAAATGGTGTAGAAACATGTGGGGAACGCCACCTCAAGGTAGAGCGGACTATGCCTTTATTCAGCATATTATTGCCTCTATGAATGATAAAAAGGGGCGGTGTGCAATTCTATTACCACATGGTATTTTATTTCGCAATGAAGAAGCTGAGATTCGAAAAGGGCTTATTCTTTCCGACAAGATAGAGGCAGTAATAGGTCTTGGCCCCAATCTTTTCTTTAACGCACCTATGGAAGCGTGTATTCTTATTTGTAATAATCACAAGCATGATTCATTGAAAAATAAGGTAATATTTATTAATGCTAAATATGAGGTTACACGTAAAAATGCAGAAAGTTATCTTGAAGATACACATATACATAAAATCACTAATGCCTATAATAGCACAAGTGATATTAAAGATTTCAAGCGACTAGTTGATTTAACAGAAATAGAGAAGAACCGTTTTGACCTCAGCATTCAAAAATATGTTTATATAAGTGAGATAAATAAAACAGAGGATACTTCTATAGATGAATCACTGAATACCTGGAATGAGGCACATTCTTCAATGACTAATTCCTTAGAGAAATTATTAAGCATGTTACAGTCATGAAATATAGATTTGATCATATTGCGTTTAATAGTACGGCCAAAAAGTCGCCAACAGAGGCTGACAAGGAGCATTATATTGGCTTGGAACATATTGACAGTCAATGTCTAGAAATAACTCGTTGGGGGTCAGAAGTTGCTCCAATTGGAGACAAGTTAATTATGAAAAAAGGTGATGTGTTGTTTGGAAAGAGGCGTGCATATCAAAGAAAATTGGCTATATCTCCTTTTGATGGAATTTTCTCAGCACATGGCATGGTTCTACGACCAAAAGAAGATGTTGTTGATAAGGATTTCTTTCCGTTCTTTATGAGTTCTGATATTTTTATGGAAAGGGCAGTTCAGATTTCCGTAGGAGGTTTATCACCAACTATTAATTGGAAAGATTTACGAGAGCAAGAATTTGACCTACCACCTCTTGAGGAGCAAAAGGTTCTTGCGGAAAAACTATGGGCGGCCTATCGTTTGAAACAAGCCTATAAACGTCTTCTTGTCGCTACAGAGGAAATGGTGAAATCGCAATTTATCGAGATGTTTGGGAATCCATTAGCTTCAATTCAGAAATACCCGCTTAAGAAACTTGGAGAGTGCTGTAAACTGAATCCAAGAAGGCCAAGTCTGGACCTTGAAGATACTGATAAAGTTTCATTTGTTCCAATGCCATCTGTTAGTGAGAATGGTTATCTTCAAGATGTTATCGATGAAGAATATGGTAAAGTCAAGAAAGGCTTTACATATTTCAAAAATAATGATGTTTTATTTGCAAAGATCACTCCATGTATGGAAAATGGCAAAGGAGCTATAGCAGAAGGACTTACAAACAACATTGGCATGGGCTCGACAGAGTTTCATGTCCTAAGGCCAATCGAAGGTAAATCTAATCCTTTTTGGCTACTAGCCCTAACTAGACTACCTATTTTCAGGGAAAGAGCCACCAAGAACATGTCTGGAACTGGTGGACAGAAAAGAGTGCCTGCTACATATCTTGAAAATTTCATGGTAGGTCTACCACCAATTGAGGAGCAAAATAGGTTTGAAAACATCTTCAACCAGGCCGACAAATCAGGATTTGAACTTCGCAAATCGATTGATGCAATTGATACAGTAATAAAAAGTTTAATCAATAATTAATAAGGTTATGGCAATAATAGTATCAAAAGAGCTAAATGAGGCATTAAAAGCTTATAAGGGAGTGCTTGGTCAGTTTTTAACAACTGGATCAACAAGAAGCTATTGCTCATATGTTCGTGCTATAGAGCATGAAATGTGTAAGTCCAATCCTAATTTTAGTATTCTTAATGATTGGATTTTACCTCAGATAGGAAGAACGAATGTCGATACAGTATATGAACTACTAGAGGCTGTACTGGAAGAGTTTGACCAAAGTTTTTTCTCAGTACAAAAAATATTAAACTACAAAAAATCAAAATGCCGCAGTGCTCTAGCGTCATTCACAAAATTTGTTCTTGGGCAATACAAAGCCAACTTGTATGTTTCTTTAGATTTAGGTAATGACCATGATAATTGCCGTCTTGTGGCTAGGAATGCCTTGTTCTGCACTGTTGCTGTTGCCAAAGATATTAAGGATGGCAAGTTGGGTGCAAGAACAAATATTAAACATAGCAAAGGGAAAGGAAATGACTATTATTCCTGGTTTTGCTGTGGTTTTCGACGTAAGAAAACACATGAAACAAGAGGTGCTGTCATAAACATTGTTGCAGGTAATCCAGACCCGCAAGGTATAGGTTTTTACATCCTTGATGACAACACTAAGGCTAACGAAGCTATTAAGAAAGCTGTTATTGAAGGTTTGCCCAAATGGATGAAAACAAGATATAACGATTTCAGCGATTATATGGCATGTCACATTTGGGATGGCACATGCTATGATTATAGATATCACACTAGTGTTTTCAATCTTGTGTTGTTGCCAAAGTCAATAGGTGGTTTGACT
This sequence comes from Muribaculaceae bacterium, assembly GCA_017964485.1. Classification (GTDB taxonomy): domain Bacteria; phylum Bacteroidota; class Bacteroidia; order Bacteroidales; family Muribaculaceae; genus Sodaliphilus. Next base: position 7,246 of record JAGCRW010000036.1, read on the forward strand.
GATTATTGCCAAGCCGTAAAAGAGATGCTACAGTATGAATCAGCTATGAGATTTGGCGTTTATCCCAGCGGAAAGAACCACACGATGTCGTCAAAAACAAAAAAAATATATGATACTCTCCATAATGACTGGAGACAACCAGAAGAACACAGCAAAATTAATAACACAGTTCTAACAGGAATATAACAATTTATATTATGGCATACTTTAATGAAGAAAACACGGTAGAGCAGATGCTTATCAACGCATCGGGTGAATGTGGCTGGGTATATGTAGAGCCCAAGTTTGTGCCTCGTCTTCCCGATGATGTGTTAGTAACCGAATGGTTGATGGAAGCATTGCTCAAGTTGAATGATATCAATGAAGAGCAAGCCGGACAGGTGATTAACCAACTGCGCGCTGCAATTTTCTCGGGACACAACAACGAAGAACTGGTGACAGCCAATGAGCGCTTCCGCAAGTTGCTGTTTGAGGAAAACAGCTATCCCTTTAATGAGGATGGTAGCCATGTGAACATCAGATTCTTCAGTGAGAATATGAACGAGAATCGATGTGTTGTCACCAATCAGTGGGAATTTCCTCGCCCAAGCAAGGAAGGCGGCAAGCGATTAGACCTTGTATATCTTATCAATGGTATACCAATGTTGATTGGCGAGGCCAAATCACCCGTGCGTCCCCAAGTGACCTGGGCCGATGGATCCATCGATATTCTTCATTATCAAAAGAGCGTGCCCGAGATGTTTGTGCCCAATATTCTCACCTTTGCCAGCGAGGGCAAAGAGTTGCAATATGCCGCCATAGGCTGCCCCGTAGCCAAGTGGGGCCCATGGTTTGCCGATGAGGAACGCCGTCATGGCACTATCGAGGATGTGAAGCACAACTTTATTGGCTTGATGTCGCCCGAGCGTTTGCTCGACATATATAGGTTTTATAGCGTGTTTACTGGCACCGATGGGGGCAGAAAAATCAAGATTGTGTGCCGCTATCAGCAATACCTGGGTGGAGAAGCAATAGTGCAACGCGTGCTCCGCACCTATCATGACGGTACTGGTCCTCGCAAGGGCTTGATATGGCATTTCCAGGGCTCGGGCAAATCGTGGCTGATGGTGTTTGCAGCTCAAAAGCTGAGGTTGCAACAGAGCCTCAATTCGCCAACGGTGCTGATTGTAGACGACCGCATCGACCTTGAAGACCAGATAACGGGCGATTTCACCCGAGCCGAGATTCCCAATCTCGACTCCATATCAACCAAGAGCGAACTTGAGACAAAGATACATCAACGCAAGATATTGATTACAACCATCTTCAAGTTTGGCGATTTGGGCCAAGGCGAGGTGATAGATGACCGTAACAATATCATCCTGCTGATGGATGAGGCCCACCGCACCCAAGAAGGCGACTTGGGAATGAAGATGCGCACCGCATTGCCCAATGCGTTCTTCTTCGGCCTTACAGGAACACCCATCAACCGCCGTGACCATAACACCTTTGCTGCCTTTGGTGCCGAGGAAGATGAGAACGGATATATCTCGAAATACACCTTCCAGAACTCCATAGAAGATGGTGCTACCCTTGAACTTAACTTCAAGACAGTGCCAGTGGAGATGCACCTTGACCAGACCAGGCTACAAGAGGAGTTTGACGAGTTAACCGACCAAATCAGCGAAGAAGAGAAAGCCGAGCTGGTGAGGCGCACCAGTGTGGAAGCCTTTTTCACTGCCGAAGAGCGCATAAGGCAGGTGTGCCGATATATCGTTAACCATTTCCGCAGCAACATTGAACCGTCGGGTCTCAAGGCGCAGGTCGTAGTGTATAACCGCGAGTGCTGTGTTAAATACAAGAAAGAACTTGATGCCCTGCTCGGCAGCGAAGATCAAACAGCGATTGTAATGCACACCAGTGGCGACAAGAGCGATGAATATCAGAAATATAAACTGAACCGTGATGAGGAGAAAAAACTTCTAGCCAAGTTCCGTGACCCATTGTCACCATTGAAGTTTGTAGTTGTGACCAGTAAGTTGCTCACAGGATTTGACGCGCCAATTCTCCAGTGCATGTATCTTGACAAGCCAATGAAGAATCACACCCTGCTGCAAGCCATCTGCAGAACTAACCGCACCTATGACGAGAACAAGAAATGCGGTATTGTGGTTGACTTTGTGGGTGTGTTTGAGGACGTGGCCCGCTCTCTTGCCTTTGATGAGGATAGCATCAAGACAGTTATCAAGAATATTGATGAGATACGAGCCTTGATACCACAATTCATGCAAGAATGTATCGATTTCTTCCCAGGTGTGGACCGAACTATAGGTGGCTGGGAAGGACTGACCGCAGCTCAACAATGCCTCAAGGATGAAAGCGTGAAAACCAGCTTTGCCCGTCATTTTAGCCGTCTTGCCAAGGCATGGGAGACAATAAGCCCCGACGAGAGCCTTGCACCATATCAAACCGACTACACTTGGCTGGCACAGGTGTACCAGAGCGTGCGCCCTGTGGGCAGTAATGGCACGTTGATATGGACATTGCTTGGCGCAAAAACCATTGAAATCATCCATAACAATATCGACACTATTGACATTGGCCGTCCGCTTGAGGACTTGGTTGTGGATGCCGACGTGATAGATTCGGTTCTTGAGGATGAAAAGAAACTCAAGAAGAAGATTATTGAAGTGGAGAAGATGCTGAAGTTGCGCATTTCGAATGGCAAAAAGAACATAAACTACAAGGCTTTTGCCGAGAAACTTGATGAGCTGCGCAAACGCATGGAAGAAAACTTGATAACAAGCATCGACTTCCTGAAGCAGTTGCTGCAACTTGCAAAAGAGCTGCTCGCCGAGGAGAAGAAATCGGAACAGCCAGTTGACAAGCGCGCTCAAGCAAGGGCTGCACTCACTGAGCTGTTTGAGACTGTGCGCACCGAGGAGACACCAATCATTGTTGAACAAGTGGTGAACGACATCGACAATGAGGTTGTAAATATTGTGCGCCAGTTTAATGATGCATTCCAGAGCGTCACTGCTCGCCGCGAGATTAAAAAGAAACTGCGAGCGATATTGTGGATTAAGTATCAGATTAAGGACAGCGAAGTCTTCGACAAGGCTTATAGCTACATTGAGCAGTATTATTGATTTCCAGATATATGAAAAACCGCCTTGGCAGAAAACAGTCAGCGCTATTAGTTGAAATTAGTTTAATTAGTGTGCAACAACTTATCATGCGTCGTCCTTGAGTGACGAGACGATTGCATCGTAAGTTTTTTGTGTTAGTTCTTGAATTGTGCTACCAAATTCTTCGGGGGGAATAGGTTCGTGTATGGTGAGGGTTATCGTGCCCGGATCTACGTGGAACATAGTGCGTGACATCACTTTATAGGAACCATTGATCGTTATTGGGACGATAGGCAGGCCAAATTCCTTGGCGAGGCGGAACGCGCCATGCTTGAAGGGATGGATGTGGCCATCATCGGTGCGCCGTCCTTCGGGAAAGACGACAATCGACATGCCTTTAGCGAGTCGCTTCTTGGCGTCGTTCATGGTCTTGACGATGCCTCGTGCGGAGTGGTTATCGACCATGATATGTCCTGCCATGTGGCACGCCCAGCCCACGAGCGGGAAGTTGTGCAAGCCCTTGCGCATCATCCACTTGAAGTTGTGGCCCAGGTAGCCATAGATGGAGAATATGTCGTAGGCGCCCTGATGGTTAGCGACAAAGACGTAAGCGCTGTTGCGGTCGATGAGATTGCGGTTCTCTACCTTAACCCTCACTCCAAAAAAGAAGCACATGGCCCTTGCCCACCACTTGGCTGGGAAGTAGCCCCAATAGTCGCGGTTGAAGAGGCAGCCAATGATGGTGATTATGCAGGTGATAATGGTGAGAACCAGCACGATAGGTGCCGCAATGCAGTAGTGATATATGCGATACAGAATGTTCATGCTAATGTGATTGATAGTTTCGTAGGGGCAAAGATAGTAAAAAGTTGTCAGTTATCAATTATCAGCAGTCAGTTTTTTCCGTTTCTAGCCTAAGAAAAAGTTCACGAGTCGCACAATCGTGACTCGTGAACTTTAACGGTTGAAACTTTGTACTTTCTGCTTAGTACTTAATCTTTTGCCATTCGGGCTTTACTTCTCCTCGGGCTCTGGGGCGATGAGCTTATAGCCCTTGCCGTGGATGTTGATAATCTCAATCGATGGATCGGCCTTGAGGTGCTTGCGCAGCTTGGTGATGTATACATCCATACTGCGGGCGTTGAAGTAGTTGTCGTCAATCCAGATAGTCTTCAGCGCGAAGTTGCGCTCGAGAATCTCGTTGACGTGAGCGCACAGGAGGCTAAGCAGCTCGCTCTCCTTGGTGGTGAGCTTGGTCGACATGTCGTCGATGATGAGCACCTGCTTCTGGGTGTCGAAGGTGAACTTGCCAATCTTGTACATGGTGATTTCTTTGCCCTTCTTGCCCTTTACGCGGCGCATGATGGCGTCGATGCGCATCACGAGCTCCTCCATCGAGAATGGTTTGGTGATATAGTCGTCGGCACCAATCTTGAAGCCTTCGAGGATGTCTTCCTTCAAAGCCTTAGCGGTGAGGAAGATCACGGGAACGTCGCTATTGATGGTGCGTATTTCCTGAGCAAGCTGGAAGCCGTCTTTCTTTGGCATCATGATATCAAGCACGCAAATGTCGTACTTGCCCTTAAGGAAGGCCTTGTAACCGCTTTCGCCGTCGGCGTAGAGGTCGGCGTTATAGCCTTTAGCCTGTAAGTACTCTCTTAACAACATGCCAAGATTCTCGTCATCTTCGCATAAAAGGATTCTCAATTTTTCGTCCATAGTGTTTTCTTATTTATAAAGTGGTAATGTAATAATGAATTTCGAACCTTTACCCACTTCGCTCTCGGCCTTGATGGTGCCGCCAAAGAGGGTTATCATTTTGTGGACATAGGCCAAGCCCAGTCCAAAGCCTTTCACGTCGTGACGGTTGCCCGTCGAGACGCGGTAGAATTTCTCAAATATCTTCTTCAGGTCATCGCGTTTGATGCCTATGCCGTTGTCCTCCACCGTGATGGTGATATGGGAGTCGTTAGGATTGCTGGTCGAGACCGTGAGCTTGGGCTCAACACCCTCACGGCGGTATTTGATGGCATTGTCGAGGAGATTGAAGATCACATTGGTGAAGTGCATCTCATCCACATTGACGATGGGGTCGTCGCTATTGAGATTGGCAGTGATTGTGCCGCCAAATTTCTCCACTTTGAGCTTGTAGGTATTGACCACGCTGTAAATCACCGATTCGGCGTCCACCTCCTGGAGCTTCATAGTGGCGCTGGTGCGGTCAAACATCGACATCTGCAGCACCTTCTCCACCTGGAAGCGCAAGCGCTTGGTCTCGTCCTTGATAACGGTAGAAGCCTGCTTGAGCAATGCCGGACTCTTGACCACCGCCTCATCATCTAGCATCTGCGCTGCCAGCGAAATAGAGGAGATTGGAGTCTTGAACTCGTGAGTCATATTGTTGATGAAGTCGTTCTTTATCTCGCTCAGCTTCTTCTGCCTAAAAATAAGGATGACTGTGAAGATAAAGAGACCCATGAGCAAGAAAGTGAAAAGCAGCGACGGCAGCATGAAGCGCACCGACGAGAACACATAGTCGCTCTTCGAGGGAAACACCACCTTAAGAGTAGCGTAACTGCCGTTGGGACTGTTGGGGAAGAGAATCTGGGAATAGACGTTGTCGTTCTTCTTCGTGCTCTTCTCATAACCGTTTGTGCTGTAGATTATCGCTGCCGACTGGTTAACTACAGCAAACTCAAACGGCATATTAAGTCCGTTGCGCTGAAGCTCCTGATCGATATACACGCGCACCAGCGACGAGTCGGCTCGCTCGGCAATGGGGCGGTCGCTGGCATGCTCAAGGATATTGAGTATCACCTCGTTGAGCAGCGCCTTCTGATACAGATACTCGCCCTTCAGAACCTCCTGGCGACTGTTATCGAAACCCAAACTGGGCGACAAGCTATTTTTGCCCTTATTGAACCGTTTGTCAGGGTAAATCGAGCTATTGCCGTTAAAGTCAAGGTCCTTGTTGAACTGGCCGCCGTTGATGCCCATCATCTTTGACTGAGATTTGTCGAGATGCTTATCAAGGAAATATTTCGTCTCATCACGCTCAAGGTTCGACGCCACGTTGTAAAGGCTCAGGGTCACCAACTCACGGAAGTGGTCGTTGCGCATCTTCACCATCTTCTCAATGTACATAATCTGCATGAACAGCAACCCCAGCAGAGTCACCGCCATCAATATTGTTATGAGCCAAATGGTCGATTTTTTCATTTGCGAGCTATCTCAAACGTCCAAAAAAAGTCGTTAAAGCAACAAAAAACACCTAAATCTGTTAAGAAACGACCTGATTTTAACTTTACGGTGCAAAATTAACAAAACTATGTGAAATTAAAAAATTTTGAGCATTTTTTTTCTAAAAAAATATTTTTTTACAGTTTGGAGGTCAAAATAAAGGAAAGGAATTAAAAGAAAAAAGGAATTAAAGGAGCTAAAACAGGCCTAAAGAGGCGCAGCAAAATGTAGGGACGAGGCCTGCGTCCGTCAGGGCAGTTAGTATACTCGCCGTAGCACTAGTTTTTTGGGCACAGTTTAAACAAAAAAGATAGCCCGCAGGTGTTGTTGTGTATTGCGCCGCACCGCCGGCGTTCGAGTGGTTGGAATAAAAAAGAAACCCAGATTGCTCGGGGACTCTCCCTAGGGGGCGATTACCTGCGCCTTCCCATGTCGCTGACCACCGGCGCGGTGGGGCTTAGGGCCCTGTTCGGTGATGGGAAGGTATTTGCGGGAAACAAAAAAAGAAAGCCCGGGGATTTCTCCTCGAGCTCTCTTAGGGGGCGATTACCTACTCTCCC
>JAGCRW010000037.1 GCA_017964485.1 Muribaculaceae bacterium
CATTATCGCTCGGCGGCGCATTATACCATTCCTGCTGCCCCACACCATTATGTTTATACTGTAGAGGTTCCCGAGATTAAAGACGACAACTATATTGCTTTCAAGGAACCTGTCAACCCAGTTATAGTAAAAAGGGCAGAGGAGAAGTTGGGCGAGGCCATTCCCAAGAAGATGACTCTTGACGGCAAGTATTTCCGAAAATTTCTCGCTAATAAGCTCAATGGCAAGAAACTTAGCGACAAGGTAGATTTGGAGGGAGAGAAGAAAGCATCTGCTTTCCTCTTGAGCATTGGAGTTGACTTCATTCAGTGGCCTTATATCTGGAAAAAGCCAGAAATTGGTTCCAACAGAGCAATTCTTGATGACAGCAAAGTGAAGATAATCAGCGTTGATGAGGTGCAACTTGACAAAAAAGAGCAACTTATCGAAGGTTCGCAAATACCAATTAATTTAAACGATATAAACCAATTAATTTAAACTATTTAAAATGAGTTTCTATAGCATAGCCCAGTTTATCGAGAAGTATTATCCACAGTACTACTCCATTGAGACCTACCCTGCCAGCAAATGTGCACCATTTTGTAAAACTAATGAGACGTGGGGCATTTTCAGTAATTTTGGCAAAACGCCTATTGTCATAGATGGTGTGACTTTCAAGAACAGCGAACAATTGTTCCAACTTATGAAGTTTAAGGATCGTGAGCCAGTAATGGAAATCTATAACGCTCCACAACCTAAATACCCTGCCAAAAAGTGGGAAAAGCAGCTTCGCCGAGAGGACTGGGGCTCAATGATTGTCAATGCAATGAAGTTTTGCCTTATGAGAAAATATGAGCAAAACGAAGACTTCAGGCAAGAACTAGAGCGCAGCCGTGGTTTGTTCATTGTGGAAGATCAAAGCAATAGGAAGAAGAAGGAGAATCAGAATCCAGACACCTGGGGCGTGAAGTTGAGAGGAGATCAATACATAGGTCCAAACCTTATGGGCAGGCTCTTGATGGAACTGCGCGACAACGGAAAACTAGAGTACAATTTGCCAAAAGATTCATTCGATTTTATACGTTTTCTCAAATAAGTAAAATGAGGAACTATTATTTAGGCAAGATGGAGACTTATCTAGCCTCGGCACAGGTGTGAGTGTTCAAGAACACTGATGATATTGTCAACGGTATGAATTTATGCCTTAGCAATATGTATGGGGATTCCCTCTCTAAGTTCAATTACACCGGGCACACCATCGACTACGAGCTACTTAGCCGCTCCATGGAGCGGCTGAGCCTCTTTGTGAAAGGCTTGTCAAGCCACCAAAGTCGTGGTGGCTGTGGCAAACGATAATGGGCGGCCAAGCAAAGTGATATGGGCATTGGCGAGCCTATCATAGTCGATGACAGGAGGCACGCCAGTGAGCAGCGCCTCGCGGCAAGCCATCAGTATCTTGCCCATCACATTATTGCCACGATAGACTCCCACCTTCGACCACTCCCCAAGCCGACGGGCATCGACCTCACGCTTGATGGCCGCCTTGCTCCACCCTTGAGCCTTGAGATCACGCTTGAGCTCAAGTGTCAAACGCTTCAACTCATCATTGCGGGTACCCCAGAATGTGGCTGTCCGACCATTCTGAAAAGTGCTATTCTCAATAATCACAGCCTCGCGCGGAATTGACACCAACTTGCTAGCGAAATCGCTATTACCCAAGCACTTGCACCAGACAACATACTGCATCCATGCAACATTGAACTCCTCCCAATCACTGCGCATGAGGTGGGTGTTAAGGCGGCGTATGCCCTTCTTCGCAAGGAAACCATTGCGGCAATCCACCAGCTCACGCTGAAGTGCGAGGTGCTCAGCTGTGCCCAGCGAGAAGGCTCCAGCTATATAGGCACTCTCCGAATTCTGGAACATCACCCCTCTAATCTCAAAAGGATAACCACTCACCATATTGCCAACCGACAACTCAATACCACGCCACACATCAGTGCCACGACAAAAAGCACAACACATCACTTGAGAAGCATCATAAGCCTCACTACAATAAAAATCACCAATTTTCAAATTCTTCTCTTTCTTTTCCATAAAACTAAATTTTAAAAACTATTATTATTATAACTATTACATTAATAATCAACAACATACAAAAAAACTTCATCTAAAAATAATATAAGCATTTTTCACGAGAATTCCAAATATTTCACGTTAATAATAGTGAACCAGTGTTTGTCTTCTCGGCTTTACTGCGTTATCCAATACATGTTGGAGAGTGAGAGTGCTGAACAATACCGTAATATTGTTGCCAGCAGCGAGCCATATGAACCACCATCAACTAAAAAAACTGACTACTAATAACTAAAAACTAAAAACTATTTATTATCTTTGCATCTTGTTTTTTGCGAAATCAAAGTATGGAAGTCAACTATATTACACAGGGAGTTGAGATGTCTTGCATTGACCAGGCTAAGGTTAGTGCTTGGATAGAGGCTGTAGCACGCAAGCATGGTAAGGCTGTAGGCACGCTCACCTATGTGTTCTGCGATGATGAGTATATACTGGAGGTCAACAAACAGTTCCTTCAGCACGACTACTACACCGATATCATCACTTTTGACTACAGCAACAGCCATCGCATCAGTGGCGATATGGTGATTTCGCTCGACACGGTGCGCACTAATGCCGAACAACTGGGCGTGGACTACGACTCCGAACTGCTGCGCGTGATTATACACGGCGTTCTACACCTGTGCGGTATCAACGATAAAGGCCCTGGCGAACGTGAGATAATGGAGCAGCACGAGAACGAGGCTTTGGCAATGCTGCCCTAAAATATTTTTGTGAGATGAGATACGACTACGATGTGATAGTGATAGGTGCCGGACATGCCGGCTGCGAGGCGGCTTGCGCTGCTGCGCGGTTGGGGTCCTCTACCCTACTCATCACCATCGATATGAACAAGGTGGCGCAAATGAGCTGTAACCCTGCCGTTGGCGGCATCGCCAAGGGACAGATTGTTCGCGAAATCGACGCCATGGGCGGCCAGATGGGCATCGTTACCGATCGTTCATCCATCCAGTTCCGTATGCTCAACCGTAGCAAGGGCCCCGCAATGTGGAGTCCTCGTTCGCAGAGCGACCGCACACGCTTTATCGAGAACTGGCGCAAAATCCTAGACGCGACACCTAATCTATATATGTGGCAAGACAGCGCCACCAGTCTGATTATCGAAGACAGAACAGTTAAGGGCGTGAAGACTGCCTTTGGCGTAACATTCACCGCCAAGGCTGTAATCCTCACGGCAGGCACGTTCCTCAACGGACTGATGCATGTGGGAAGCGTGCAGGTAGAAGGCGGCAGGGTGTCGGAACCTGCGTCACATGGCATTACCGAGCAACTTGTGAAGTTGGGCTTCAGTGCCAACCGCATGAAGACCGGCACGCCGGTTCGCCTCGACGCTCGCACCATCGACTACAGCCAGGCTCAACGTCAGGATGGCGAGACCGATTTCCACCATTTCTCCTATCTGCCTGATGTCCATAGTGAACTGAAACAGCGCCCCTGCTGGATAGTATATACCAACGATGAAGTGCATAAGGTGCTTCATGAAGGACTCCCCTACTCTCCTCTCTATAATGGTCAGATTCAGAGCGTTGGACCTCGATACTGCCCAAGCATCGAGACTAAGTTGGTGACCTTTCCTGATAAGGATTCACATCAGCTCTTCATCGAGCCCGAGGGTGAGACAACCCAGGAGATGTATCTTAACGGCTTCTCGTCGTCAATGCCTTGGGATGTGCAAATTAAGGCTCTATCTAAGATTCCCGCCTTGCGCAATGCCCAAGTTTATCGCCCGGGTTATGCCATAGAATATGACTTCTTCGATCCACGCCAACTCACCCATACGTTAGAGACAAAATTGGTGAAAAAACTATTTTTCGCTGGACAGGTCAACGGCACTACAGGCTATGAGGAAGCCGCTGGACAAGGACTGATAGCGGGAATCAACGCCCACCAGGCCATCAACGGCAAGGAACCGTTCGTACTCAGCCGTGACGAGGCCTACATAGGAGTACTTATCGATGATTTAGTGACTAAAGGCGTTGACGAACCCTACCGAATGTTCACCTCGCGTGCAGAGCACCGCATCCTGCTGCGTCAAGACGATGCCGATATGCGCCTCACTCCAAGGGCCTACGAACTAGGTCTCGCAACACAGGAGCGCTATGATCTAATGGTATCAAAACGTGCTCAGGTTGAGGAACTTGTACAGTTTGCCCGTGACTTCTCAGTAAAGGCTGCTTTGATTAATCCATCGCTCGAAGAAGCTGGTTTACAACCACTTAAGCAAGGACAAAAACTCTATGACTTGTTGCTGAGACCGCAATTTGACATTCACCAACTCGCGCAGTTCATCCCTGCCCTACGTGCCAAGGTTGACGCCCTTGAGGAGGCACGTCGCGACGAGATAGTGGAAGCCGCCGAGATTAAGATAAAGTATCACGGCTACATCCAACGCGAGGAAATGATTGCCGAGAAGATTGGCCGACTCGAACAGGTAAGGATAAAGGGAAAGTTTGACTATTCCACCATCCTCCAAATCTCAACCGAGGCAAGGCAAAAGTTGGCGAAAATAGATCCCGAGACCATAGGTCAGGCATCACGCATCCCAGGCATCTCGCCTAGCGATATAAACATCCTGCTCATCCTCATGGGGCGATAGTAATTCAACAATGTTTCACGTGAAACAATTCCCCTCACCTCTCCCCTATTTTCCACAAAAATGAAAAATCAATAAAAACCAAATATATTACCATTATGGAAAAAGAAAAAATTGAATTCGTAAAAAGTAAAGTTAGGAACATCCCCGACTTCCCAGTGAAAGGCATCCAGTTCAAGGACCTCACCACAGCATTAAAGGATCCAGAAGCAATGCGCATTATGTGCGATGCGTTGACTGAGTTGTATGCCGATAAAGGTATAACCAAGGTTGTGGGAATTGAGGCTCGTGGTTTCATCTTCGGAGCCATCTTGGCCGAGAGATTAGGCGCAGGTTTCGTGCCCCTACGCAAACCAGGAAAATTACCTGCAGTGACCATCAAGAAAACCTATACCAAGGAATATGGCAAAGACACCATCGAGATTCATAAAGATGCTATAAGTGAAGATGACGTAGTTCTTATGCACGACGATTTGCTTGCCACCGGTGGAACCATGGTTGCAGCCCTCGACCTTGTGCAGACCATGAATCCAAAGAAAGTCTATGTGAACTTCATCTGCGAACTTGGTTTCCTCAATGGTCGCAAACTCTTCCCCGCCGATATTGAAGTGACATCACTCTTCGATTTCGAAGGAGAATAAAATAATGTAATGCATAATTCATAATGCACAATGCATAATGTAAGGTGAGAGGAAAAATTAACAAAAAACATCTACCCTCTTACCTATAACAAAACTTTGAAAAAGTGCGTGACGAGTTGAAGATGAAAATATCGCTGCTGCCTTCCAGTCCGGGTGTGTATCAATACCTGAACAAGGAAGGCACGGTTATTTATGTGGGCAAGGCAAAGAATCTGAAGCGGCGTGTCAGCTCATACTTCAATCGCGTGCATCCAGTGGTGCGCACCAATCTGCTAGTGCGCAACATCTGGGACATGAAATATATCGTTGTCAACAGTGAGGAGGAAGCTCTTGACCTTGAAGCAAACCTTATAAAAGAGTATAAGCCTCGCTATAACGTTATGCTCAAAGACGATAAGTCCTATCCCTGGATTTGCGTCACAAAGGAGCATTTTCCGCGCGTTTTTCTCACTAGAGAGAAGCACACCAAAGGCGCAAAATATTTCGGTCCATACCCAAAGGCCGAGGTTGCACATGCGTTGGTTGATACGCTAAAACAGCTCTACCCTATCCGAACCTGCCGCCATCCGCTCACTCTGGAAAATGTTGATAAACACAAATACAAACTCTGTCTGCAATACCACATCAAGAACTGTGAGGGTTGTTGCCAGGGATTTGTTTCACATGAAACATACTCGGGCTACATCGAAAACATCACTAAAATACTAAATGGCGACACCAAGCAAGTGAGTGATTTTTTGATGCAAGAAATGATGGCAAGAGCCGAGGAATTGAAGTTTGAGGAAGCCGAAATACTTAAACGCAAATACCTGCTCCTTGAGAATTATCGTGCGAAATCGGTTATTGTTAACCCCACAATTCATAATGTGGATGTCTACTCTATTGTCCGTGACGATGGAGCAGCCTACGTCAATTTTATGCATGTGCGCAATGGCGCAATTGTGCAGAGTATGACAGTGGAATATAAATTCCAGGATGCAGGTTCTGATGAGACCGCTGAGGAGATTCTTTCAACTGCTGTTCGAGACATGCGCGAGCGATTCAGCGACATCTACAAGCATGACAAGGTTAAAGAAATTCTCGTCAATATTGTCCCAGATTTCGAGATTGAGGGCATCGATTATGTAGTGCCGCAGCGTGGCGACAAGCGCAAATTAGTGGCTATCTCGCTCAAAAATGCCGAGCAATATCGCACTGAAAAAATCAAGATGCAAGATAAACTCAACCCCGAGCAGCGTGTGACACGCACCCTCACAACCATGATGAAAGATCTTCATCTCAACGAACTGCCACATCACATAGAATGCTTTGACAACAGCAGTATTTCGGGCACAAATGCTGTGGCATCGTGTGTAGTATTCAAAAACGCTAAACCCTCAAAGAAAGAGTATCGCCATTTCAACATCAAATCTGCCGACGGCAACGACGATTATGCACAGATGCGAGAGGTGATAGAACGGCGTTATTCGCGGCTATTAAACGAAGGTTCCGATTTGCCACAACTACTCGTGGTAGATGGCGGAAAAGGTCAACTAAATGCCGCTGTCGAGGTTCTCGATGAATTAGGATTGCGTGGGACAATCGCTACCATTGGCATCGCAAAACGCCTTGACGAGATATATTTTCCAGGCGACAGCGTTCCACTTTACATTGATAAAAACAGCGAAACACTCAGAATTATACAAAAGATGCGCGATGAGGCTCACCGCTTTGGCATCACTCATCATCGCAACAAGCGCAGCAAGTCACAAGTGCATAGTGTGCTCGACGACATCAAGGGAATTGGTCCCAAAACTCGCCAAGCGCTGCTCAAGCATTTCAAAAGCGTGAAACGTATTAAAGTAGCAAGCGAAGATGAAATTTCTAAGGTCGTGGGTGAAGCTAAAGCTAAAATCATCATAAAGGCATTGGCAAGCAATGGTGACTAATGAATTTTGTCAGAAATAAGGAAAAAGTAGGGGAGTAGTGTATTTTTCAGTTTTTCTGACTCAAATTGGGTAATAAACTATAACTAACTATAAACACTTGTTTTATAATAAGTTATCTCTATTATTAGTAGTGATTATCGCATTTTAGTTCCATTTTTAGGACATATTTATTGACTCTTGATCAAATATACGGTTCTAGAATGCTTATTTTTGATCAGTTTTTCAAAAAAAATGGTTTTCATTTTTCCAATTGGGAAAAAACTGCTATCTTCGTGAAAAATTTCATTGAAGGGGTTAGAACACACTCTTAGACTTAAAAAACGCATTATCATGATTAATGTTTTCCACATAGTTTCAAACAAGACATGGGGTGGGGCAGAGCGATATGCCAGCGACTTAGTCGCCCACATGCGTCACGACCCAAATTTTTATGTTGAGGTGGTAAGTGCCAAAAATGATGATATCATTGAGCAGTTTCAGAAGATGGACATACCGGTCTCTATTTTACCACTCAAAGGCATCAGAGATTTCGACAGTCCGGTAAGACTAGCTAGAATGCTCAAGAAAGGCAAGAATATTGTTCATGTTCATACCTATCGTGATGCTCTCACAGCAGTGATGGCAAGGATTATCAGCGATAACCCAAACACCAAGGTAGTGTTCACACCTCACGGTCTCAAGCGACCAACGCTAAATTATGTGTCGAAGAAGATTTACCGCAGTATCGACCAATATGTGTTTGTATCGCAGTTTGCCTACGATTACTTTACAATGCATGCTCCGCGCGTTAAGAAACAGCAAACTATGGTTATTCCCGAAAGCGTGCTCAATACCGATACTAGTGCGCATGCACAAGTGCCCAATCTTAGGAATGACTTGAACATGCGTGATGACCAGGCATTGATAATGTTCCACAGTCGATTAAATAAGGATAAGGGAGTTGACGTGCTGCTCAAAGCTCTGACACTCATCAACCGTGACTCTTATAAACTTGTCTTACTGGGCGAGGGACAGCCAAAAGCTGTGTCACGCATCAAGAGTTTTATTATTGAAAATAAACTTGTTAATAATATAAAACTACTTGGTTTTCAGCGCAATGTGCATGCTTATCTCAAACAGTGCGACTTTGGTGTGCAGCCATCTACCATTGCCGAAGCACAGGGTATTAGTAACCTTGAGTATATGAAACACGGCAAACCCATTATCACCACCAATAACGGCGCTCAACCTGAGTATGTAGTTGACCGTAAGAACGGTCTGTTAGTCAAACCCAACAACCATGAACAACTTGCCGATGCCATCAAGCTACTCTGTAACGACAAAAAACTGAGGACAAAACTCGGTGCGCAGGCAAAACAAGATTTCGACTCAAAACTCAATTACGAAACCTTCTACAATAAAATAACAACCCTCTACACCAGCCTGTTAGACTGATTATAGTAGGGTAGTGGTGCTATTAAATATTCTATCACGTCAACCTTTCATATCTTACAAAATACTTCTAAAAAACTAACCAAAAAACTTGTTTATTTGAAAAATTTTTTTATATTCGTATTATTCATAACAAACTAAATATTTTACACTATGAAAACAATTTACATAGGTCTTAGCATTGATGGTTGTGAAATGGATGAATACTGTTTTACTATCCACGACGCAACATGTAATGCATTAATAAATGAGTACAAGAATGTTGTTGAAACCGGCAAAATCAGTGGAGCCGATTTCTACAAATATCTTGAAGAAAAAAATTCAGAGCTTGCCAAAGAGGTATTCAAAGCATTTATGCACACCTTACTGCAAGACTGCATGAATAATGATGAAGGCACAGATATATTTCCTTATTATCATTTGGAATATGATTTATATGAAAAAACTGTTGAAGAAAATCCACATTTACACTATATTGCAGGTATTCAGCTTTATGGAAACTATAATTTTAATTTTGATTTCACCGATTTTGTTGAATATATAGAAGAATCAAGTCTTGATGAGAGTTGCTCGTTTGATCCTCCTGAATCAATAAATTCTTTAATCAATGACCCTAATGTTTACGTTTACAGAAAATTTGCAAATACCTAAATTTTAAAAATTATATTTAATGAAAGACTATAACTTAGGAAAAATGGAGGCTTATCCAGCCTCGGCGCAGGTGTGGACATTTAAGAAAGCTGAAGATATTGTAAATGGCATAAATCTGCGCCTTAGTAATATGGCCGGAGGATTCCCATTTGAATTTAATAGCATTACCTTCAAGGATAGTGAGCGGCTTTATCTCTGTGGCGAGTGGTCTAATAATACTGACGAGCATCTCGTCGTTCAAGAAAAACTAATGAAAGCAAAAAGTGGTTTTGCCGCTAAGCAATTTGTTAAGTCAAGTAACAAAAAAACAATAAGGGAAGACTTTCCATCGTTCCGACTCCAGTGGATGATATTCTGCGTGTGGCAGAAATGTAAAAAAAACGAGGACTTCCGCAAATTACTGCTTAGCATTCCTAAAGATGTAATACTAGTTGAGAATACTAACGGTGATAACTGGGAGAGTGCAAAAATTTGGGGATGTAAAAATCAAATATTAGGAGATAAGCGCGATTCATTAGGAAAAGAACTCGAAGCCAAACACAAAGGCATGATGAAAATAAAGGACTTGGATCTTCTCATCAACGTCGAAACCAATAAAATCAATGATATAGGAGTGTGGGAAGGTCAAAACTGCATAGGCAAAATATTGATGTTATGCCGCGATTGCATTGTTGAAGGAACAGAACCCATCATCGACTACGACTTGTTAAACCGCTCTAAAATATATCTATTTGGCAAACTATTAGAGTTTTAAACTACAGAATATAAGTCGAATATAAATCATATATAAAATCTCAAAAACAATTAACATCCACTTGTTGATAACTGTATTTTCAAACGTGGAAAACTTTATTAAAAAAAGTGGACAAAAAATTTGGATTTTGCTAACTCACTCGGCTTATACGTCAGTTTCCAATTTCCAAATTTTTCGTCCACAATCTTTATATTTAGTTTTACACAACTTTTAGATACCTTTTGTTTATTATTTTTGAAGAATTTTATTAAC
>JAGCRW010000038.1 GCA_017964485.1 Muribaculaceae bacterium
AAGCAAGGAGCAGGTTATCCTCAACACCTGGTACGGCGGTGAGATGAAGAAGGGTCTGTTCTCAATGATGAACTTCTACCTTCCTCTCAAGGGCATCGCAGCAATGCACTGCTCCGCCAACACAGACAAGGACGGCAAGAACACCGCCATCTTCTTCGGTCTCTCCGGAACCGGCAAGACCACCCTTTCCACCGATCCTAACCGCCTCCTCATCGGTGACGACGAGCACGGCTGGGACGACCACGGAGTATTCAACTTCGAGGGCGGCTGCTACGCCAAGGTCATCAACCTTGACAAGGAGTCAGAGCCTGACATCTACAATGCCATCCGCCGCGACGCACTCCTCGAGAACGTTACCGTTGACGAGAACGGCAAGATCGACTTCGCCGACAAGAGCGTTACCGAGAACACCCGCGTATCATATCCTATTGACCACATCGAGAAGATTGCCCAGAAGGTTAACGGCAAGAGTGCCGGTCCTGACGCCAAGAACGTAATATTCCTGTCAGCCGATGCATTCGGCGTTCTGCCTCCCGTTTCAATCCTGACTCCAGAGCAGACCAAGTACTACTTCCTGTCAGGTTTCACCGCTAAGCTTGCAGGTACAGAGCGCGGCATCACCGAGCCCACTCCAACCTTCAGCGCATGCTTCGGTCAGGCATTCCTTGAGTTGCACCCAACAAAATATGCCGAGGAGCTCGTTAAGCGCATGCAGGTGAGCGGAGCGAAGGCTTACTTGGTGAACACTGGCTGGAACGGTAGCGGCAAGCGCATCTCGATTCGCGACACCCGCGGCATCATCGACGCTATCCTCAATCACAGCATCGACAACGCGCCAACCAAGGAGATTCCTTACTTCAACTTCACCGTGCCCACTCAGCTCGAGGGCGTTGACCCAGGTATCCTTGACCCACGCGACACCTACGCCGATCCCGCCGTTTGGGAGGAGAAGGCTAAAGACCTCGCCAGCCGCTTCATCAAGAACTTTGCTAAGTACGAGAGCAACGAGGCAGGCAAGGCACTCGTGGCAGCTGGACCTCAGCTTTAAAGCAATGCATAATTCATAATGCACAATGCATAATCAAGCTGAGCGTCATAATTTACATGCGCCAGCTTGCGACAAAGCTATTAAGTACAAGTAAAAATATAATGTAATAATATTTGTTGTATAATCGCCGCACACCCGTGATGGGACTGCGGCGATTGGTTTTTTTGTGCCGGGGGCTATTTGAACGCCGGCGATGCGGCGCAATACATTAACAGCGCCCACGATTGGTTTTCTTCTTAACTACTTTGTGTGCCAAGGGGCTATTTGAACGCCGGCGATGCGGCGCAATACACCAACAGCGCCCACGATTGGTTTTCTTCTCAACTACTCCACAATCCCAACCAACTCCCCACTCTGCGCCCATGATCGGTTTTCTTCTCAACTACTTTGTGGGCAAGGGACTATTTTAACGCCGGCGGTGCGGCGCAATACACTAACAACGCCCGCGATTGGCTTACTTCTCAATTATTTTTTGCGAGAGAGTGTTTAGTCGCCTGGGGTCTACTTGAACGCCGGCGGTGCGGCGCAATACTTTAACAGCGCCCATGATTGGAATTCTTCTTAACTACTCCACTATCTCAACCAACTCCCCACTCAGCGCCCATGATCGGCTTTCTTCTCAACTATTTTGTGTGCAAGGGTGAAAACTATAAAAAACAACTGATTATTCTGAATTATCTGAAAAGTGACCGATTTGATAAAAAACGGCGCAAAAGGGGTAGAAACTAAAAACTTTTTCCTATCTTTGCCGTTCATTGAAATATAACTTAAACTCAGGTTCTAATGTCGAATTCGCGTTTGATGTCGTTCATATTGTTGCTGATGTGCATGCCTATTGCGGCAAGCGCAGCTACTGCCGATGAGGACACTACCCAGCTCAAGGAGGTGGTGGTGGAGTCGCGCATCAGGGGCAACTACCTCAACAGCCGAGCGGTTGACAAACGCGAAATGATTTCGGTCACAGGTTTGCGCAAGATGGCGTGCTGCACGCTTGCCGAGTCGTTTGAGAACTCTGCGAGCGTAAGCGTGGATTACAGCGACGCCGTGAGTGGCACGCGTCAAATCAAGATGCTGGGACTGGCGGGAGTATATACCCAGTTCCTCGATGAGAGCCGTCCTTTCATGCGTGGCCTGTCGTCGCCTTTTGCCCTCAACTACACCCCTGGCGACTGGCTCAAGTCGATACAGGTGTCGAAGGGTGTGGCGAGCGTGACCGCTGGCCATGAGGCGATTACAGGGCAAATCAACTTGGACTACCGCAAGCCCACCGACGACGAGCGGCTGCACATCAACCTCTATCTCGATGATATGCTGCGCCCTGAAGTAAACCTCTCTACCGCTTTTCCGCTCAACAAAGACAAGACACTATCGACGATAATCATGGCGCACGGCTCTATCGACACCGACTGGCGCGAGATGAGTGCCATGGACCGTAACAAAGACGGCTTTAGAGACATGCCCAGCACACGGCAGATTGATGTCGCCAACCGCTGGTTCTGGCTCTTGCCCAGTGGCGTGCAGCTGCGCTGGGGCGGCAAGTTCACAGCCGAGCGACGCATTGGCGGACATCTGCATTTCAATGGCGACTTCAGCGACTACGAGCCGGCTAAGCAGAGCTACTTTGACCATCACAAGACTCCTGCAGAGTGGAGCCAGATTGTCTATCCCTCACATTACGGGTCGAAGGTGACAAACCGCGACGCCAGCGCCTACATGAAGATTGGCGTGCCTCTGCCACACATCATTACCGACAAAGATGGCGCAGAACAGCAAGACAATGTGGCGCTGATTGCCGACTTCTCGCACTTCGACACCAAGTCAACATTTGGATTCAATCAATACAATGCCCACGAGAACACCGTGTCGCTCAACTTGCGCTATGACCATCACTTTAATGCCGCCAACTCCCTCGCCGCAGGTGTGCAAGGACGCATGAGCTTCACAAGAGGCCACCTCAATAATTTTGGGTACTTTTTCCTCAACAACGGCAGTAGTTTGCTGGGCTATGAGCATGAATGTGACGAGCGCCTCGATGAGCGGGAGATTGGCGCCTATGCCGAATGGACCGCCACTCCTCACAAGAACTTCACGATGATAGTGGGCCTACGAGGCGACTACAACGATCTTGCCAAGCAGTGGCTGGTGACACCCCGCGCGCACATCAAGTGGGACATCACCCCGCGCACAGCCTTGAGGGCGTCGGGAGGATTTGGATATCGCACACCACGGGCGCTGATTGAGAACCTGGGAATGCTTGCCACGAGCTACACGATTCTCTCGGGATATTATGCGTTGCCACTGTCGGTAGTCTACAGCGACGCTGAAAACTGTGACAAGGCGATTGCCGACCGTGACTACAACCAGCTGGAAAAAGCGTGGACCGTGGGAGGGAGTCTCACGCAGACCTTCAAACTTGGACATGACGACAACGCCTCGCTGAGCGCCGACTTCTTCCACACCCGCTTCACGCGTTCGCTTATCGCCACGCAAGAACCTCTGTCGCAATCCATATTGCTTTATAGTTCCACGGGACTCAACTACACTAGCACTTGGCAACTCGACTTCACTTGGTCGCCCATTGAGCGCCTCGATGTGCTGGCGACGATGCGCTACACCCATAGCCGTATGGAAATCCCTGTTGCTGAGAGCAGGAACGGCAACTACTACTTGAGCGACAACACCCAAAAGGTGGAGCGCGCTCTTGCCAGCCGTTTCAAGGGACTGATAAACGTGTCATATGCTACACGCTTCCGCGTCTGGGTCTTTGACTTTACCGCTCAGGTCAACGGCCCCATGCGTGTGCCAGGTGGTGGATACAATACCGAAGGTTCCTACCATTCGCCCACCTACGTCCAACTCTTTGCCCAAGTGACTCACAAGATTGGGCGCACTGAGGTTTATGCCGGCTGCGAGAACATCACCGACTACCGCCAGAAGGACGCCATCATCGCGCCCGATGCGCCATTCTCGAGCGAGTTTAACTCCATGAACGTGTGGGGACCACTAATGGGCCGCAAGTTCTACGTGGGTATGCGCTGGAATTTATATTGAAATTTATTGGTTTTAAACCATTTCATATTTAATGTATCTCATTATTAGTTCCTTCTACAAAAGTTTGAGACTATAACTACAAATAACATAATCAAAATGAAGAAATTTTTATTTATCGCCTTAATGGCAATTATGAGTGTTGGGTTTATGGGCGCCCGAGAGAAGAAGGCCGAAAATGTGAAAACTGTGGTCTTTGCCACCGACATCCATTGTGAGGGTTGCGCCAATAAAATCATGAACAACGTGCCGGCGCTGGGAAAAGGCGTGAAAGACGTGCAAGTAAATCTTGACGACAAAACGGTGACTGTAACCTTTGATGTTAACAAAAACAGCGAGGAGCGCATTGTCAAAGGCTTCAAATCGCTGAGTGTGGAGGCCGCGCCAATAGTTCCTGAGGCAAAGAGCGAATGTGACAGCCCTTGTTGCGGCGAAAACGACAGCATCACGGTAAAAGATTGCTGCAAGAAACCATAGTAACCGATTTGATAAAAAAACGACGCAAAAAAGTTAGTAACTAAAAACTTTTTACTAACTTTGTGGCGCAAGGGTTGATTACTTTGCCGGAAATTATTATTAATCACAAAAATATTACCACAATGAAGAGATTATCAAAACTTTTTGTGCCGCTCATGCTGTTGCTGGCAGTGGTGGCAATGGGAACAAGCAGTGCTCAAGCAAAAACTAAGCAAAAGACTCGCACCGTTTATTACATCGTGTGTGGCAGTTATTCTACGCTTGAACAAGCAAAGAAGCAGAGTGAGATGATGAGCGAGGTCCTTTTCTACCCCGTTTACAAGACCACAGCAAAAGGCAAGACTGTGTATCGCCTGTGCTGCCAGTGCTACTACAACCTTGCCGACGCGCAGAAAGACCTTGACGGCTTCTTGAGCGGCTTCAGTGGCGGCGACTGGTGGATTTGGCCATCGAAGGGTTTGGCAAAGTGCGTATATCGCCCATATTCGCCCAAAGGCGACGGTGAGCGCATACCAGCTCTGACGCCTCTGACTGAGCCTATAACGGAATAGGCACAGGGAAAGGACTTGAACGCCGGCGGTGCGGCGCAATACACTAACAGCGCCCACGATTGGTTTTTTTCTCAACTACTCCACAATCCCAATCAACTCCCCACTCATCGCCCACGATCGGCTTTCCTCTCAACTACTTTGTGTGCAAAGGACTAAGTTTTTAAGGATAAAGTGAACTCTCGGGCCCTCCCGAGAGTTCATTTTTAATTGTGCATTATGCATTATGAATTGTGCTTGGTTAATCCCTAAAGCTGCTGCCGCCGAGGAACTCGCGGATTAGGCTTGTGCCAGGGATAGGGATGGTGCTGGGCACAGGGGCGGGAGCATCGCTGATGGACTTGAAGTAATGCAGGAAGCGCAACAGTCGGCATGCCACAGCATATTCTGGCACGTTGTTGGGCACTTGCCTGAGGATGTGCTCCGCCTGGTCCTTCATCACAGCCAGCTCAAAGAGCAGCGACGAGTTGAGCATGGCGTCGGCATTCTCCTGATAGGGGAATATCCATTTCTCCTCGCCGCGGCGCACGCTTGGCCAGCGTGCGATGCTGTCGCGTGCGCTAGCACCACGGTACTTGTAGTCGCGCACGATGCGACGCAGCAGTCGGTTGTCGCTTGTCGACACCCAGTTGTGGTCGTCGATGCTCAGCGTGGTGAGAGCGCTCACATACACGCGGTATTTCATCTCCTCGGGGATGTCTTTGGTAAGCTCTGGATTCAGACCGTGGATGCCCTCCATGAGCAGAATGTTGTTGTCTTTGAGCTGCAAGGTGTTGCCGCGATATTCGCGCTCGCCAGTTTGGAAATTGTAGGTGGGCATTTTCACCTCCTCGCCATTGATAAGTGCCGTGAGGTCTTTGTTGAACTGCTCGAGGTCGAGGGCGTAGAGCGACTCGTAGTCATAGTCGCCATTCTCGTCGCGTGGGGTGCGGGAGCGATCCACAAAGTAGTTGTCGAGGGAGATGACTTTTGGCACTATGTAGTTGGTGAGCAGTTGAATTGCCAGTCGCTTGCTCGACGTGGTCTTTCCGCTTGATGATGGTCCGGCGATAAGCACCACTCGGGCGCCGCCATCATGATAGCGTTGGGTGATGTCGTCGGCAATGCGTGCAAACATTTTGTCGTGTAGCGCTTCGGCCACGTTGATGATTTCAGAGCCCCAGCCTTTCTCTATAGCCTTGTTAAGCGTGCCCACATCGTCGAGGCCCACGATATCGTTAAATTTCACATAATTGGTAAACGCCTTAAACATCTTTTCCATGGGATAGGACTTGCGGGGCTTGGTCTCGTCGTTAGGGTCAGGACCGAGCAGCAGCATGCCGTCTTTGTAGGGCTCGAGGTTGAAAGCTTTGAGATAGCCTGTGGATGGCGCCAGTGGCTCGTAGTAGCTGTCGATGATGTTGTCTAGTTTGTAATACACGCTGTAGAGTTCGTTGCTCGACTCAAGCAGGCGCACCTTGTCGTTAAGTCCCTGCTTGCGGAACATCTCCACCACGTCGGTGGTAAGGCGCTCGCGGCGCACGAATTTGATATCCTGGTCCACAATCTCCTGCATGCGGGCCTTGATGCGCTCTATGTTCTCGGGGGTGAGCAGCTCCTCGTTATGCTTGATTTTGCAGTAGAAACCTCCTGAGATGCTGTGCTCAATGCGCAGGCGCTTGCCAGGGAATAGGTCCTCGATGGCCTTGTAGAGCACCATGCACAGCGAGTGGATATATACCCTGATGCCCTGAACCGAGCATGCCTCCAAATACTCCACCATCTTGGGGGTAAAGACGGGGAACCTAAGGTCTTCTATCTTATTGTTGACCATAGCGCAAATGGGCCTGAACGGTATGCGTTTCTCGATAGTCTCGTATATCTCTTGCAGGGTGTCGCCACCGTCAACGTCGATGTACTCCTGTGTGTTTTTGCAATAAATCTTTAAATAGTTGTTCATATCTGTTTTGGTTTTTAGTTCATAGTAGTGACGTGCCATCGGTTCACATTGCCGCCAGCGTGTAGATTGCGGCATAGCTGAGCCACAGCACCACAAGCAGCACCCACATTACCTCGCGGCGCTCGTTGCGGCAATACCAGGCAAAACCCAGCGAAAGGATGGCATAGAACGGGAAAAGCATCATCAGCACACGCTTGGTGCCGCTGAACAAGAAAGCACTGTCGTGCAGCAGCGACACAGGCCACCACAACAGCGGCAGCGCCGACAGCACTATCAAGAGCTTTATCCAACGTTCAGAATTAATTTTCATAATATCAGTATTGAAGCCCCAAAATTAAACATAATTCAAGACATAGCAATCATTGCTGCATAAAAAATCACACTCGACAGCAAAAAATCATGGTCAAAACCTTGCGAGCGTGAGCATTTTATTAAAAAAGCGACAAAAGACCATAATCTCTTGCCGCTTTTTATCATCAAGTCGGGGTGAGAGGATTCATGCGACGTGTTTAACCTGCATTTCTACATTATTATAAAATAGAAGATATGGGGTAAAATGACGGTCATTTGTCCCGTTTTTGTCCCGATTTCTCGAGGAGGATTTGTATAGTTCTCTCCTTTTCTGCAAGGAGTTCTCTTAGCGCTTGCGCCTCTCCTTGCGTGATGTTTACTTGTGCGTTTGCGTTGCCCAGAATGGACGACGCGTTTGCCCCACCTACGCTGATGGTGGTCTCGCCACCATCAAAAAACAGTGCAGGCGACACTCCGATGATGACGCAGATGTTTTCTAGCATCTGGCAATCCATGGAATCTGATTTCAATAGTCTGGAGAAGTAAGTAGGCGTGATGCCTAATTTCTCAGCTACGTTTTTCTTGATAATGCCTTTATCGGCGATGATTCTGTCAAGTTCTGGACCAATTTTTTTCATACGAAAGCAGTAAAACAAAAAGTTAAAGAATTATAAAACTAATAGGTTGATGTAGTACAAAGTGTTTGAGAATTGTAAAACTTTATTACCTTTGCGGTGCTAAATATAGCACAAAAATACTAATTATAGCACAAAACGAAACAAAAAAATGGACAAAATTCTCAAAGACTCTCTCGCACTCAAGGGCTATCTTTCTAATCTGTCGCGCGCTGAAAAGACGCTGACGATAGACAAGATTGCTGACGGTTGCATGGTGCCTCGTAGGACGGTACACAACTGGATCCAAGGTTTGTGCCGTATCCCTGCGCTCCACCAGTGCAAAATTGAGGAAATTTTGGGAGAAAAACTATTTTCTTCCTTAGAAATTTGCGTTAACTGATTAAAAATAACACGTTTATGTTACTAAATGTGATAGAATTCTTTAACTACAATGACGAATTGTGGTATCGGAAAGGCGACGGAACATCCGGAAAGGTTGATGAATCTTCGACAGATATCATTGATTATATGATAGAACTTATCGAAAAGTTCTATCCAAAGGCGTATGAGGCCTTAAACAAAGAGTACGAGCGTTGCAATTCCGATATGGCCGAATTTCGTTATCGTTTGGTTCTGCGATTCTGCAGGTGCAATTTTGGCAATATCGACAATGTTCACGATGTCGATGCCTTTGGACGTCTTCACCTCGAGTGCGTTCCTTGCCCGCTTCGTGGCGAGTGTCGCCATGAGGGTGTGATATGTAAGCCAGAGTTTGACCATAATTTGCGCAAGGCAGAGCTGCGTGTCATGGAGCTTTGGTACAAAGGTTTGACGAAAGAGGAAATCGCAGAACATCTTTATCTTTCTGTACATACCGTTAATCAACACGTTCGCAATGCGCTCGCTCGCCTTGGAATGCATGAAAAGGCAGAGTTCTTTCGCTATGCCGAACGTAACAACCTATTTAAATTATGAAGTATTCAGACCATGACATTGCCAAGGTGAAGGCTGCTGGCGACATCAGAGACTTCATTCCTGGTGCTTCGTCAACCAGAGTAACGTCCTATGTGCGTTGCCCTGAGTGTGGCGTAGAAGGCAAGGGCAAAGGATTAAGTATCGTTCATAAGCAAGGCAAGGATTTTGCCAAGTGCTTTCACTGTGGATTCTCGTTAAGTGGAGCGGTGGCAGCTTGCATGTATTATGATTTTCAAAATGACAAAAAGAAGTACCCCGATGCAATAAAGCGAGTGGCAGAACGCGCTGGCGTGCCTCTGTTTTCTTCTGACGAGAAACCTCCTTCGTCAGTTTCTCGTCAGAAGAAACTACAAGCCAAGAGCTTTTGTGAACGTCAGCTTGAGGGTAGTGGCTTGACCGTCGAAGACGTTATGGTGAAAGTCAAGCAGCCCGACGGGACATTTACCCTCGAGCCGGCGTTCCGTCGTGGTAGTCTTGATGTCTATGGCAACATTCGTCCTGGCGATGATGAGATGCTTATCTACTATTACCGTCTCGACGGCACCATGGAGCAGTATGCCACCCGCGGCGCGCGTGGCGCTTTGCGTCCTTACATTAGAATAAGATATAGCAACCCTGAATTGCATACACCTAAGGATGCAAAGCGCACATGCAAGTATCTCACGCCAAAGGGTGCTCCTACCAAGTTCTACTTCCCGCAGAAGATTCGTGATGCTTATAACGATGAGCAGCACATTGAGACGTTGGTGATACAAGAGGGCGAGAAAAAGGCTGAGAAAGCGTGTAAGCACGGAGTGATGTCGATAGGCATTCAGGGCATCTACAACATCGGCAACAAGGAGAGTGGGCTGCCAGCCGATTTGCAATACATTGTGCAACGCTGCGGCGTGCGCAATGTGGTATTGCTGATGGATAGCGACTGGTGCGATCTGTCTAAGAACATGAAGCCCGACGAGCCAGTAGATTTCCGTCCTCGTCAGTTCAGCGGTGCGGCCAAGAAATTCAAGAAATATGTCAACAGTTTGCACAATGAGAGCATCAACGTTGATGTCTATTTTGGGCATATAAACGAGAATGACCGAGGCGATAAGGGCGTTGACGATTTGTTATGTGGGCTTCTCAAAGGCAAAGAAGATGAACTTGCAAGTGATATCGATTTTGCGCTTCACGCTCATAATGGTGTGGGCAGGTATTGCTCCATCCATAACATTTCAACTTTGAGCGATCTTAAAATTGATGATTTTTGGAACCTTAACGATCGTGACGCATTCTTTGCGAAGTACCATGATTTGCTTGCGCCACTGAAGAGGTTCAAGTTTGGGCGATTCCTCTACAAGTTCGATGAAGACGGCAAGATAGTTCTTGCCAGCAAATATACTACCGATGCTGAGTTTTGGACGGTGAATGTCAATGACAACACAGGCAAGAAATCTATATCTCTTGATACCTATGAGGCTTTGCGGTTTATCAATGAGGCTGGATTTTACCGCATCCATACCGATGATATGGAGAAAGACAAGTATGGCTTTGTCTGTATTGAGGATGGTGTCGTGTCCGAAGTTGTACCTCATAACATCCGTGATTTCGTGTGGGACTATATTCGTCAGTCCGCTAAGGATAGGGATGTCCTCAATCACTTTTCCGCACGTCTGACATCAGATCTTGGCGAAGACAAACTTGAGCGCCTTGAAATGATAAAAGACGAGTTCGATATTTTCTTGCCTGATCAGCAGAATATCTATTTCAAGAATGGCATGTTGACAATAACTCCTAACGGTATTGAATGGAACTGTGCTATTCTTGGCCGTGTGTGGGAAAAGAAACTCATAAATCATAAATTTTCACGTATTCGTATAATTGACCGTGTTGAGTATGATGCAGAAAAAGGGTTCTTGGTTGTTCCCACGGCTGCTGGATCTCAGTGCGACTTTTTCAACTTTATTCGCTGCACAAGCAATTTCTGGTGGCATAAGACCGAGATGTCTGCTCTCGAGACACAAGAGTTCAATCAGCATTTAATGAATAAGATTACAGCCATCGGTTACTTGCTTTGCGATTACAAATATAAAACTGAGCTAAAAGCGGTAATCGCTATGGATGGCGAGCTCAGTGATGTCGGTCAGTCCAACGGACGTACTGGTAAGTCGCTCGTAGGCGATGCGATTAGGAATGTGGTGGAGCAGGTTCCTATTGATGGCCGTAACACTAAAAATGATGATGACTTCATCTTCAGCAACGTTACTCCTCGCACACGAAACATCTTCCTTGATGATGTCAACGTCAATTTCAACTTCGAGCGTTTCTACTTCGCCATCACTGGCGACCTTTCTGTAAACCCTAAAGGGCGTTCAAGGTTCATTATCCCTCGTGAGAAATCTCCTAAGTTCTACATTACCACTAATCATGCCATCAATGGGAGCCAAACAAGAAGCAGTCAAGAGCGAATAGTTTACATGAGCTTCAGTAATTTCTTTGGAGGTAAGACGACTCCTATAAGCCATTTCGGCCACCAGTTTTTTGTCGAGTGGGACGAGCACCAATGGGATCTTTTCTACAACTTTATGGCTGAGTGTGTCTATCTCTATTTTGTCTCGAGACAAAACGGTTGGTCACAACGTGGACAGGGCTGCATCCTGCCTCCGATGCATGATATCATGTTGCGCACATTGCGTCAGCAGATGAGCGAGAGCATATATCAATGGGCAGAGGTTTATTTCGACGACTCTACACATCACATCAATTTCCGTGTGCAGCGAGGTGAGATGTTTGAGGACTTCAAACGGCACTTCCCCGATGCTCGTTCGGGTATAAGCCAAGCCAACTTCAAGACTAAACTTTGTTACTATTGCCAATTCAAAGGATATCACTTCAACCCCAATAAACTCAACAAAGAGGGGAAGTCGTTCCGGCATTGGTATAACGACCACCAGGGAGAGAGTTTCATCGGCACGGCCGACAAAAGCGGTGGCGTTGAATATTTCTCGATCTACGACAGTGAACACGCATTGAGAGAACCATTCTAACTTTAAACAAACCAATTAATATTATGACTACAGAAGCAAAACTTAGCCCTACAAAGGGCATCTTCGAGCATCTGCGTGTGCTTGAGTTTGAAGAAGGCGAGGCTCGGCAAGACTTCTACAAAACGTCTGTCTTCGCCGATTCTGATTCAACTGTTGAGATTTACACGGCAGAAATCAAGCCTGGTAAATGGGCATGGGGTTACAACGTTTATGATAAGAACGGAAGGAACTCTTGCCGATTCCCATCTCTCGAGTATGGCTATTGCCGAAACGAGAGAGACGCAAAACTCTTCATCCTTGGCGTGTTGCTCGCCAACGGAAACGTCTTCTCGAAAGACGCTGTGCTGGCCATTGGCCATAAGATTAAGAACCTCCAACAATTAAGCCTGTTTTAATTATGGATGTTACTTCAAAAGAGCAAGGAGGCACTTTGCTGGCCCTTGGTGTTTCGATTGAGACGTCTGATTGTTTTTTTCATGATGATGTTTTGCATATTGGCAACTGTGCTGGTATGACTTACCCTAATGTCTTTCCAGCCTGGAGCTGTGAGGCTTTGATTAACTTATTTCCCTATGGGACACTGTTCTTGAGTTCTTCTCGTTTGGGTTGGATTATAAGTTTTGCTCATTCCAATTTTTCAACTTCTTATACTTATGAATTAAATTCGCGAAATAAGCTTATTTCTGCGCTATATGATTTGTATGTTTATTACAGGAAGGAGAGTGAGAAATGATTAAAGTTCTTCGTACACCTGTTGCGCGTGTGCAATGTGGCAAATGCTTGTCAGTTCTTGAATACAGTAACGCAGACTTGAGGAGATCTCCGGACGCTTTAGTTTATGGCGAGTTCTATATTGTCTGTCCTGTGTGTGGGATACGAATTTATGATGTTAAAAAAATTGAGATTGAGAAAGGAGACGAACCATGAGCATTTTTGGACTTAACAAAGTAGGCAAATGCCGTGTTTGTGGATGCACAAATGACGACCCATGTTTTCATCCGGACCATGGCTTTTGCTGGTGGGCTGATGAAGCAGAAACAATTTGCTCTCATTGCGCTTGTGAAGAAATAGCGAATGATCCTGAGACGGTTCATTGTGTAAATTCAAAAGAGTGTGAAACGTTTGACTTCCCCGGTTATGAGAATGTCATTGTTCATAAGGGCAACACGAAAGGAGGCAAAAAATGAGTATAATAATCGCGCGCAGGAAGTGCAAGACCTGTGGCTTTTATAGAGATCATAATTTATATGGCAAAGGTGTTGGATGGTGCGACTTTCGTCTTCAAAAAAGACCTGGCCGCAGCAAGGAGTGTGAAGATGGCTACAAAGAAAGAGAGCAAAAGTATTGTGTGGTCGCCACTGTTAACGGAGTGAGGGCTGCCCTAACAGGCCCCATGACTAAAGAACGTGCAGAGGCGTGGTGCGAGATGCAAAACGAAAAACCTGCATACCGTCGTGAGGCAAAATATCCGAAGGTGGCCAGGTATCCATATAAGAGCTACCTGAAGAGAGGAGGTAAGATATGAAATTGAGTAAACTTCTATACATTGACCTTTTTTGTGGTGCTGGTGGAACGAGCACAGGAGTAGAAATGGCTCGGGTTAATGGTGAACAATGTGCAAAGGTCATAGCATGCGTTAACCATGACGCTAATGCAATCGCATCACACGCTGCCAATCACCCCGATGCGCTACACTTCACCGAGGATATTCGTACACTCGAACTCTCACCTCTAATTGAGCATCTTAATAAGAGCCGAATAAAGTACCCAGATGCTCTTGTCGTACTATGGGCTTCACTGGAGTGTACCAATTTCAGTAAGGCCAAAGGTGGGATGCCTCGTGACGCTGATAGCCGCACTCTCGCTGAGCATCTTTTCCGTTACATTGAGGCTTTGAATCCCGACTACATTCAGATTGAGAACGTCGAGGAATTTATGAGCTGGGGCGATCTCAACGAGCAAGGAAAACCTATCAGTCGTGACCAAGGCAGACTGTATCTCAAATGGGTTAGTAAAGTCAAGTCATTTGGCTATGACTTCGACAGGCGCATTCTCAACGCTGCCAACTATGGCGCATATACCTCCAGAAAACGCTATTTCGGGCAATTTGCAAAGAAAGGGTTGCCTATTGTGTTCCCCGACCAAACTCATGCCAAGTGTACGGCTAACAACGGAGGTCTTTTCCAAGATGATGAGATTAAGCCTTGGAAGCCAGTGAAAGAAGTCCTCGACCTCAACGACGAGGGAGAAAGTATCTTCGGGCGCAAGAAACCTCTCGTTGAAAAGACTTTGGAGCGCATCTATGCCGGACTCATCAAGTTCGTTGCAGGTGGAAAAGAGGCTTTCATCGTGAAGTACAATAGCGTGAATGGTAAGACTGGCAAGTATGTGCCACCGAGCATTGACGAGCCTTGCCCCACCGTTGCGTGTCAGAACCGCCTCGGCATGGCAAAGGTGCATTTCCTCTCCAAACAGTATGGAGGTGACCCGAGTGGAAAGAACATCAGCGTTGATGAACCAGCAGGAACCATTACTTGCCGTGACCACCACGCTTTTGTTTCAGCGCACTATGGTAAAGGGTTCAACACTTCCGTTGATGCACCTGCGCCCACACTCACCACAAAGGACAGACTCGGACTTGTAACAAGTCACTTCCTGGACATGCAGTATGGAAATGGCACGCCATCATCTGTGGAGAGTCCATCACCGACCACCACGACCAATCCAAAACAACAGCTTGTGTCGTGTAAGCACTATCTAATGAACCCTCAATTCGCCTGCAAAGGTGGCAGCATTGACAGACCATGCTTCACACTCATTGCGAGAATGGATAAGATGCCGCCTTACTTGGTCAGCACAGAAGAGGGACTTGCCATTGAGGTGTACGAGACCGACAGCCCAATGACGATGCGCATCAAAGAATTTATGGCCCTTTACAGCATCGCCGACATCCGTATGCGTATGCTTCGCATCAATGAACTCAAACGTATCATGGGCTTCCCCGAACACTACACGCTGATTGGCACACAAGCCGAACAAAAGAAATTCATTGGCAATGCTGTAGAGGTCAACATGGCTCGTGTCCTTTGCGAAGCATTGTATAAAATCCTGATTGAACTATGAACGAAAACGAGAAATCGCAAACTATAGCTTTCCTTCTCCGCATAATATCGCTGGGCTTGGCTCTTGTTTCTGTGATTCAGAGTGCAAGGGGGATGCTTGATGACGCTACTTTGAGTGCGCTTTTGGCAATTTTTTTTGAATTGTATAACATTGAAATAAAAAAACGATGAACTATCCACGACCAATGACTAAACAGATGTATGACGATCGTGATGCTTACGTCGTCTTCATCAGCAATCTTACTGGAGTGCCTGTCGGCGATATCCTGGGCCGAAGCCGCGTTGAGTGCGTATGTATATCACGCCACTTGTTGGCTTATGCATTGGTGCAGCTGTGCGGTTACTCGTCACTTGCTGCTGGCAATCTCATGCATCGCAACTATGCGACGGTGCTTCATGGCTGTTATCTTATTCGTGACAAGAAAATACAGCCGTTTGATGGCATCCAGCGCATGGTGGATGCGATAACCAATTTTCACAACAAACGTATGGAGGGCGTTTTGACATGAAGACGAATAAACGACATGACCTGCTGATGGCTCTCATCGTTGTGCCATGTGCGCTCCTTGGCGCGATTATCTTGATTATATGTGCCAGGGACATTGAGAGCCGACGTGTGGAGAAAAACACACAGTGTGTTGACTCCATCAGGAACGATTACCGAACAACACCAAAACACCTCGAGACATTAGAAGACTCTATCCACGAATTCGAGGATGGCTTTTAACTCATAAGGTGGCTGCAAACTCGAGTTAATTAACCGTGTCATAAAAGGATTCACACCTCCGCGGCCACCTTTTTTACTAACAATTAAACAGACTAATCATGAACGAAGTAATTAAACTTAAAGAACGGGGCGACGCCCTTTATGCTCACTTAGAGCAAGTAAAAAAGATTGTGCCAACATTGTTTTTGATTGGCAAATGCAGTGATGGCGTTGGCGCGCTTTTTCTTGGTTCTCCGAAGGATGATCCAGATGATAGAGAAAGCGATATCTGTATGACCATCTAGTCAACAATGAAGGAGTCTGATCAGGTTCGAGATATCTTGCTCTCTGCAGTCAGCTTCTTCTTGATGAGGGATCCTGAAAGATGGAAGAAGCTGAAAAACAAAATGGACGAATTCATTGCGATAAAGGCAGGTCTTAACTAACGATATAAAGGCGGTCAGCCATAAAATGAAGTTTAACCAGTTAATAAAATTATTTGCAATATTTTTTTCTTTTGGCCGCCTTTTTAACGATATCACATATTTGTGTGAATTTAGTGAATTTAATTAGTAACGTAGAAACCACTATTTATTTATAATAGTGTTGTGAAGGTAAGACGCCCCGGGCTGTGAAGCTCGGTGCGTCTGTCTTTTATGGCTTCGGCACTTGGCTATATCTTTGCTAAAAACCAAAATAATAAGATTATGGCCGATTACAACAGTACAGCAACAAGTACGATATATGTCAATGGCAAACCTGCCGAAGCCGAACTTCAAAAGCTTAAGCAGCGTGCCAGTGACCTTCGCGATGCTATAGCTTCTGCAGCCAAGGCTGGAGATAAAGCGTCTCTTAAAAAACTGCGAAGCGAATTGAACCAAACAAAGCGCGAGGTGAAAGAGGTGGAGGGTGCCATGCACGCCGCCGAGGTGGTGATGAAGCGACTCGACAAGGCAACGCCTAAAGAGCTCCAGGCAACACTGCGACAACTCAAGAAAGAACTCAACGACATGGAGCGAGGCACCGATGCTTGGGATAAGCAGGTGTCCGCCATTAAAAGGGTAAAAGCGGAACTTGACTCAGTCAATGACGAAATGAAAGAACAACAGTCTCTTTTGTCTCGTATTAAGGACAAAATCAACGATTGGGGGTTGTCGGTTGCGACAGCTGCTGCCGCAATAACTGGTTTGACAATGACTGCTCGCAAGGCGGTAGAGGCTTTTGCAGAGATGGATGCCGAAATGGCGAACACCCGCAAATTTACTGGTATGAGTGCCGAAGAAGTTGAAAGGCTTAACGAAGCATTCAAGTCTATGGACACTCGCACAAGTCGTGAAGGTCTTAACCAACTCGCTCAGGAAGCAGGACGATTAGGCCTGCAAACCCAAGACGATGTGCTTGGGTTCGTTAAGGCTGCCGATCAACTGAATGTTGCTCTCGACGACTTGGGCGAGGGTGCTACTCTGACACTATCAAAACTCACCGACATTTTCGGCGACAAACAGCGCCTCGGTGTTGAGCAGTCTCTTCTGTCGGTTGGCTCTGTGATAAATGAGCTCAGTCAAAATTGTACCGCTTCTGCTCCTTACCTGGCACAGTTTGCTCAGCGTCTCGCTGGTGTAGGAGCACAGGCACGGATGACTATTCCAGAGATTATGGGTTTTGCTGCCGTGCTCGACTCGCAAGGTCAGGCCGTCGAGATGAGTGCTACAGCGGTGTCGCAGCTTATCACCAAACTTTTCCAGGATCCAGCCAAAATTGCTAAGGCCACAGGACTTGAACTGCAGGAGTTCAATCGCGTGCTCAAAGAAGACACTAACGAGGGTCTGTTGATGTTGCTTGAACGATTGAATAAACTCGGCGGCATTGACGCATTAGCCCCAGTCCTTAAGGACATGGGAACCGATGGCGCACGTGCTTCTGCTGTGATTTCCGCTCTCGCTGGCAATATCGATATGGTTAGGCAGCAACAACAGGCAGCTAACAAGGCTTTCAAAGAAGGCACTTCGGTAACCAAGGAGTACAACGTGCAAAACAACACTGTTCAAGCGCAACTTGATAAGGCAAAGAAGGGCTTCCATGAGATGGCTGTTGAACTTGGACAGAAGCTCGCTCCTGTAATGAAATATGCCGTTACAGGCACAAGTGCTTTGATGAGTGTGCTATCAAAGACAATTTCGTTTTTTTCAGAATATAAAGTTTCGATTATTGCGGTTACTGCTTCTATTGCTGGATTCACTATTGCTGTTAACGCGGCGACTATAGCAGAGAAGGCTAAGATCGTAATGGACAAACTGATTGTCTTTTGGAATGAAACGGTTAAGGCAAGTTTCGTCAAATTGTGGGCTACTATTAAGGCGAATCCTTATGCTGCAGTTGTTGCTGCAGTTGTCGCTCTCGCCGCGGTCATATGGGATTTGACTAAGAAAACACGAAATCTTTCACAGGCAGAACAGGATTTGATTTCGGTTGAAAAACGAGCAATTAATATTGCTGCAGATGAAATCTCAACGCTTAAAATGCTATATAAGCGTACTCAAGATGTGACAGCATCAACGAAAGACCGAAAAGCGGCTGTAGACGAATTGCAACGTATCTATCCATCATATTTTGCTAAGTTGTCAGATGAGGCGATCCTTGCAGGTCAGGCAGCGGACCAATATGAGAGGTTGACAAATGCAATAATTGCCAAAGCTCGTGCTGAGGGGGCTCGTGAAATAATCAAGGAAAACTCCAAGAAGATAATGCAGCTTGAACAGGAACGAGACGAGAGAGTAAATCAATTATATAAGGACTTCCCAGGCCTGCAATATTACATAGCGTCAAATGGTGGTAGTGTTCTTGAACCTGGCACTGGTAGGCTAATAAGTGAAAAAGAGGCTGCAGCAAAATTTGGTTATCCTGCCCGTATCGTTGATGCTATTGAAAAAAACACAGCGGCTGCAGTAAAAGGGTATGAGGAATCTAATGATGCATTGGCAAAACAGGTGTTTGATATTGAAAGCAATACTCCGCGCGTCTCATTCACTCCTTCCGCTCCGACGCCAACGCCATACCGACCAGGTGGCAGTGGCAGCGGTAGGGCTGGCGGTGGCGGTCGCGGCAGCACGAAAAGTGACGATAAGTTTGCTGCTGAAGAGGCTTGGCGTGAGCGTCAGGAAGCATTGCTCAAGTCAAATTATGCTTTGCGCTTGATTGACTTGGAGGAGTTCAATAGAAAAATGCTTGAAGTTGAGAAAGATTTCTACACCAAGCAGCTTAATCACAAGGATCTTACTGAACTTGAAAAGGTGAAAATTCAGTCGCAGTACGATGAGGTGACGCGAAAGATTATTGTCAAAGGTAATGAGCAGACTCTTGCCGATGTCGAAGCTGCCAACAAGGCTGCTCTTGGTGAAGCGGCACAACGCTATGTCGATGGCAAAAGCACTTACGAGCAATACACCAAAGAGGTTGAGACGATAGAAACCATGCACCTTGTGAATATGGCTGTAATATATGCTCGCTTGGCAAAAGAGGATTCCAATTACAACGCCAAGAAACTCGAGGCTGAAGATAAGATTCGTAAGAAGCTGGTCGAAAATTTGAAGAAAACTCAAGACGAAATCGAAAAGAAGAAAAAGGAACATGAGGATAAGCTGAATAAGCTTAAAGACACCTACTTCGGTTTGAACGATGAAGAGAAGCAAGCGCTCTATGACGAGACGGTTGCCGCACTCGATGAGGTCTATAAGCTCGAACTTGCAAAGCTCGGCGACAATCTCGAGGCGAAGCTGAAGCTGGAGAAAAAGTATGCCCAGGCTAAGAAGAAAATCCACGACGAGATTTTTAAGACAGAGAAGGAGCAGGGTGATGAGCAGATGAAGAATTGGGAGCAATGGGTGGAAAATTGGCTCGACAAAATCTTTGGTGAAGGCACTTGGGAGCAGTATGGAGGCTTCATCAAGTCGGCGTGGTCATCGTTGATGAGCGGATATCAGTCGCTGACAAAACTCGTCGAGGCTGAGGAACAGCAAAAACTCGCAGCCATGACCAAGAAGTATGATGCTGAGCTGAAGGCGGCCGAAGGCAACCAGCATCTGGTCAACCAAATAAACAAACGCAAAGCTGCCGAGGAGAAGAAGATTAAGGATGAAGCTAATAAGCGTGCTATGGCGATGGAGATTGCACAAGCAATCGCTACAACTTCGCTTGGTGCCATCAATGCTTATGCCACAACCATGAAGGCTCCGTGGCCTTTGAATATGGTGTTGGCTCCTATTGCGGCAGGCATGGCCCTCGCTGCCGGCACAATTCAGATAGCAACTATTCACAAGCAACATGCAGCACAAGCGCAAGGTTATGCCGAGGGTGGTTTCACTCGCCCTGGTGGCAAGCATGAGCCCGCTGGCATCGTGCATGCCGGTGAGTGGGTCGCTTCACAGAAACTGCTGGCATCGCCTGTGGCGCGTCCGCTGATTGAGGCTCTGGACTATGCTCAGCGCACTAACACCATTGGTCGCCTCGGTGCAGGTGGCGCTGCTGCCGCGCCAGTGGTGGTGACCGAGAGCGCCGAGCTTCGTGCCGTGATAGTGCGCCTCAATGAGCGTCTTAACGAGCCGTTTGTCACCGTCAACACCGTGTCTGGCGACCATGGCATCAAGCGTGCTCTTGATGACTACAACAAACTTCAAAACAACACACTCCCTAAGAATAAGAGAACATGAGTACAACAGTAAACACTAAAAACTACGACTGGGACGCTACCGAATTCTTTAAAACGCTGGTGCGTGAGAATGCTCTTTGCGAGAGCAAGAACTACAACTTTGCTCGCTGCTCCGGGCTTGATGGGCTGGAAGAGTTCATCGCATCCATGCAGAAAATTACAAGGGCGGTAATCGTGAGCGACATTTCGCCAGGCTTTACCGACCTAAATAATGCACCTCGCACACGGCGAGTAAAGACGGTATTTCTCGTTTGTCGCCACCGTGTCGGTGACATGACTGCACGCAACACGGCGATGGCAGAGCTGCGTGAGATCTTTCGCCAGTTCATGTCGCGGTTTCTGCTCGAGAAGAACCGCATCGAGCAGGGAATTCTCTACTTTGACCCACGGGTGCAGTTCACCGAGATAAGCCCTTATTTCGCCAGTGGATGCGCCTGTGCCTACTTCCAGATTGCAGTGAACACACAAACCGACCTACGATATAACCCTGACGAATGGCTAATATAAGTGAGCAGGATGCCATAAGGCAGCGACAAAAGTTTGTGGAAGCGTTCAACCAGACGCAGATCACCATGTGGCAGGAGCAGATTACCCTGCTCGATATCCTTGACACCCATGCCCTGCTCAATAGTGTCGCCGAGATTCGTTGTGATTATAACGACAAAGTGACTGTGGTCACTCTCGAGCAGTCATTCCTCGAGTATGGTCTTTATCAGGAGTATGGTGCGGGACGTGAGACTCCAGCCCAGGGAGGCAAGCGCAGTTACGACGACTTCAACCATGAGAAGCCTCGTGAGCGTCGCCCATGGATGAGCCGCAAGCTCTATTCTTCTGTCAAGAACTTGCAGGAGATGTTTGCCGAGACGCTCGGCAAGGAGTTTTGTGGCATGGTCGCCGATGCTCTGTCCGACCGAAAAATGCGAGAGAAGGTTCGTCGTTGATAAGTCTTTTTATTGACGTCAATAACATGGTACTTTTGAAGAAAAATTACTAAAATTTTACGTCTATGAATACTGAAAATCTCCGAAGAATATTCTTCACCGCATTTGGGGCGGTGGCCACAGCACTAGCCCCCACTCTTCCATATCTAATCCTGTGTACTGTTGCCGTGCTCGCCGACTGCCTCTCGGCGTGGCTGCTTTCAAGGCGAGTAAAGAAGGCCTATCCTGCCGACACCAACAAGGAGACTGGCAAGTTCAACTCCTTCCACTTCGGCCGTACTCTCTGGACGCTGCTATGCGTCTATGCGCTCCTGGTTTTCGCGTTCTTCCTCGAGCAATACATCACATCTTCACTGCCGTTTGATGCTCTCAAAGTCGCTGCTGGCGCGGTAATCTTCTGGCAGGGGTGGAGCATCCTCGAGAATTGTTCCTCTTGCAATGGCGCGAAGTGGGCGAAGATTCTGCAGA
Source organism: Muribaculaceae bacterium (assembly GCA_017964485.1). Classification (GTDB taxonomy): domain Bacteria; phylum Bacteroidota; class Bacteroidia; order Bacteroidales; family Muribaculaceae; genus Sodaliphilus. The sequence goes on from JAGCRW010000038.1 coordinate 21,909, forward strand.
AGATTATGGTCGATAAGACCGAGCGCCATCTTGATATCGACTTGAGCGAACTGGGCCTCACTGAGCACGGAGCGGGTGGCACGCATGGCGGTGACCGCTCTACTCCTTTTACAGAACAATATTCCGAGCAGTTCTCAGCCAAGTCGGTAGAGAATATCCCTGCCTCATTAGCTGCCATGCCAAAGGATGTGGTGCCCGAGAAAGGCAGTGTATTGCTGCGACTGGAGCGCACCGCTTTGAAGGAGAAATACACCATCGGGCATCTTTATATCGTGAACGAGGAAGGCAAGAAGGCATATATCTGCGACACTATTGAGGACACTGTGCGTGATAAGAACAAAAATGGCCGCTTCGATCCTCCGGGCGAAGTGAAAATCAAGTCGCTCACCGCAATCCCTTACGGCACTTATCGCGTCGGCTGGTCCTATTCCCCAAGGTTCGGTGTGTCGAAGTTTATGGAGGCTGCCAAATATAATCACACTATGCCTTGGGTTAAGGAAGTGCCACACTTCGAGGGCATCTTAATCCATTGTGGCAGCAGCGAGAAGTCAAGTGCTGGCTGCATAATTGTTGGCTACAACAAGCAGGTTGGCCGTGTCATTGACTCTCGCAAGGCTTTCGACTCGCTGATGACCAATTATCTGTGGCCAGCAAAGAAGGCGGGTCGAAAAATCTACATCACAATCGTGTAACCGAAACTATAAACTAATAACTGAGAACTATCATGACCAACGCTAAGATATATATAACAGTGCCGTCCTCATGGGGCGAGCTTGCCGACGGCCAACTTTACTATGTTTACAACCTCTTTGCCGACAATCTGTCGCTGGCGCAGATTAAGACCTATTGCTTCTTTACCTGGTCCAAGGTAAAAATCGTGTGTCGCTATGGCGATGGTTTCATCGCAAAGCTGCATAAGCAGGAGTTTTTCCTTTCGCCTGAGGTTGTGGCTTCTGCTCTGCGCTCGCTCGACTATCTCGATACTGTGCCAGATGTGCCGGTGCGCATCTCGCACATCAAGCGAGCTTGTGCCGCCGATGCGCAGCTGGTGGGGTTCCCGTTTGACCGATATCTCTATTGTGAGAATCTTTATCAGGGATATCTGCAGGTGCAGGATCACACTCTGCTTGTGCAGATGGCGCAACTGCTCTACGACGATGACGGCATCAAGCTAAATCAAGCCGAGAAGATGAACGTGTTCTGGTGGTGGATGGCGATTAAGCAGCTTTTTGGCAAGCAGTGGCCACACTTTTTCCAGGGTGTGACCAACAGCAGCAATTTGCTTCACGCCAACACGCCGCATCCACCAACCGCACAAGAGCTGCAGGATGCGATGAATGCGCAGATAAGGGCTCTCACCAAAGGCGATGTCACCAAGGAGAAGGAGATACTTGCCCTCGACACCTGGCGCGCATTGACTGAGCTCGATGCGCAAGCACGGGAGTATGAGGAAATGCAACGCACAATGCCTAAGTAGATATGACATTCTTAATAAACAATAAACCAGCAGTTGTAAAGAAGGACACAACCATTGATTATGTGTCCTCTAATCTGCTGTTCTCCGACCGCGAGGATTTCTCGCTCTCCTTCGATCTTCCTCTGCGTGGATGCAAAGAGAATAGGGAAATCTTTGCCGATATCTACCGCAAGGATGTGGATCTTGACACGCTTTTCTTCGATGCCGAGATTTATTCGGGTAAGTTTCATGTGTCTGGAGCTATCGCCATCGTTGGGGTTAACGATGACAGCGTTAAGGTGCAATTCCTTCGTGGACGGTCCTTCAAGAACTTCTATGTTGATTGGGACAACACCTACATCGACGAGCTTGACCTTGGCAACTATCAAGAGTTTGCATCGCTCACCAACCACTCGCCAGCGGTGATGTGGGGCAATGGCGATGTGATAGCGTTGCCATGGGTGAACAACCAGAGCGGAAATTTGCAGAATAAGGCCGAGAAGGTAAACGGCACTTGGCAGTGGCACACCACCGAGACCGACGAGAACGACTCCGAGGTTGTCAAGGGGCTGTCGTGCCAGCTCCGGCTTTATGCCCTGGTGCAGAAAATCTGCAACGCCTTGGATTACACTTTCAACGGTGCGCAATGGGCTGCCGATAGCGAGTGGTACAACCTTTATATGCTCAACACTATCCCAAACGCCCGCGGCGAGCGCACTTGGGCTGCAGTGTTGCCTCACTGGTCGCTGAATGAGTTCTTCAGCGAGCTGGAGAAGCTGCTTATCGGCGAGTTCGACATTGACCACAAGCGGCAGCACATAGCATTCTCATTCAAACTCGCAAATCAGGGTGCCGCTGGTGATATCGCCATCGATGATGTGCTTGATGAGTTCTCTGTTGATGTGGATAAGGATGACAAGTCTGAATATCACGGCACGATGAACACCGGTTATGCTGCTTGTGACCACGAGCTTTGGAATTTCTATTCCTGCTATTGGTATTTTCACAAGCACCCCAATGTTCATGTCCAGGTGTATCAAACTCTGCAAGCTCTCATGAACCATCTGCACAACGATGGGCCAAACAAGGGGCGCACCTCAGGAGGAATTACTAACGACCAGTGGCTGCTCTATGCTGCCGATGTGGATTCTTATTTCGTGATTGTCACCATAATGCGCAAACCAACCGACGAGAGCGGTCCCATAACTCTCTATGGCAGCGCCTATGAGTTGCGACCGCTCAACCGCTTTGGCGATTGGATTTGCGATGATAAGAACTACTCTTCTAAGGAAGAAATAAAGTTTGTGCCGGCATGGCTCGACCTCTGCCTCGAGTTCGATGAGAACGACACATCAGGGTGGAGTGATATTACGCTCGGCAAGGTGCTCTTCCTTGACCCAAAAACATCCGACAACGAGGCGACTTCGGGTAATGGCCATCACCCACGTCCATCCTCTCGAGAGGAAGCGCAGGCGTGGCAGACCGAAGTTAACCAGGTTAGCTTCTTCACTACTCAGATAATAGAGCGAGGAGAGACTGAGGCTTCCAAAGGATATTATGATAAGATCTTTGTCGGTTTTTGGTATGGCGAGCCAGCCAAGTTCGGCAACTACCTGCCCGCGCCTTGGATCGATCAATTCGAGGTTATGAACTCCTGGGACTACAACAGCCTTGGCAACAATAAGCATAAAATCGTGGGAAATTATTCTAAAATAACTAGTGACCATGATGGCACGCTTCGTATCAACAACAGTGCCCACTATGCCTGGGGGCCTACTCGAGACGCAATGACGAAGATTGACCAGAAGAAGAAATATGAATTTTCGTTCATAGCGCGAGAACTTCCGAACGTTCGTGCGCGCTTTCTTATCCGTGGCAAGTGGTATCTGTGCTCGCAGATTCAGTGTCAAGTGGATGCCAACGGTCTCAATCCTGTTATGAAAGGCACTTTCTGGAGAATTACTGGGTAAAACAACATAAAGTAAATTTTTTCATACGAAAACTTGAAAGCCTGGTGCGCGATGCATCGGGCTTTTTATCATCTTTCGTGCTATATTTAGCAAATAAATGCTAAAATTAGTAATTAAAAGATTTGTGATCTCATATTTTTATTTATATTTGCATGGGCAAAAATCACAATTATGTTAGAAAAAGAGTTCAAATATTATTTAGAACACCAGAGCGAACTGGTTCAGAAGTACGATGGAAGATATCTTGTCATCGTTGGTGAAGCTGTTGTTGGCAGTTATGCGACTTTTGCGAATGCCTTGTCGTATGCTCAAAAAAAATATGAGCTTGGCACATTCCTTATTCAGAAATGTACCGAGGGCGACAAAGACTATACAGCCAAATATCACTCAAGAGTAAGATTGCCTCATGCCAGCGTTCACTGTTAAACACAACGGATTCGCTTCGTCACTTCGCACAAAGTGCGGTGTGTGTCAAGGTTTTGCTATACAAAACCTTAATCGTGGTATGCCGCACCCACCAGTCAAAGAGTACGAGGCCATTTGGGACACTGGTGCCGAGATGTCATCCATATCGCATCGTGTTATTAGAGAATTGGGGCTTATGCCTGTCGGCATGGCTAAAAACTATACCGCCGCTGGTGAGATTGATGTTCACATCTATGTCGTCAATGTTCAATTGCCTATGGGAGTGGCCTTCGCCCAACTTCCTGTAACTGGCAATGACCTAGGCGATGTTGATATGCTCATCGGTATGGATGTGATTTCTAAGGGTGATTTTGCCGTAACAAATGTTGGAGGCGTTACTACTTTCTCGTTTCGCATCCCTTCTCAAGAGACTATCGACTATGTCGAGCAGGACAATCAGGCTAATGCCAAAGCGCAACTGGTTGCCGATGCTTTAAAACACAAGAAGGTGGGGCGCAACGATCCATGCCCATGTGGAAGCGGCAAGAAATACAAGAACTGCCACGGCAAGAACCATTAGCCTCGCTCAACGTTCCTATAGAGACATGGCCGCTTGCGAGCGGCTTTTTTTATTCTTCCTTCGTGCTATATTTAGCATATTATTATTAACTTTGTGGCGATTATTAACTAAACGCTTATTGCAATGAAGAAAACTGTTCTGTTCATGATGGCTCTATTGCTTGTGTCTTTGACCTCATGCAAGAGCCTTTTGCCACAATTCACACAGAAGACCTATGTACTTGACTACAGCAAAGCAAGTAGGCAAGGGGTGTTCCTTTCAGAAGCAAACTCTGTGAGCTTCGAATACGCTCCTGTTGCCTCTATTGTAGTTACTAGTTCCGATGGCATGGCAAAGGTTGCCAAGACATCAAAGAACTATGGCGATGAAAGCTATGGAGGCCCTGACACGAAGATTTCTTATAAAGACGAGTGGCAGGTAGCTACCTACGAGCAAACTTTAGACCGTGCTGTTCAATCTTGCCTAGACCTTGGCGGCGATGGAATAATCAACATCACCTTCAATCTCAATTACGACAGCCAAGGCGCAGTGACAGGAAACACCTTGCGAGGCATGGTGATTAAGCGCAAATAATATGTTCTACAACATATTAATGCATTTTTCGGAGTGTTAAGTATTGACATTCCGAGAAATCGTTGTATATTTGCAGTGCGAAATCCCATTGTGGTCAGTCCACACCGACGAGCGACGGATAATGCTCGATACATAGTCGGGCTATTTTTTATAGCCTATCCAACAGCCGATATGGCTGTCCTGTCCTGACATAGAAATACGCTCTCGGAGTGGTACTACTATGGGGTTTCGCAGACTTAAGGGATATGGACAGCCTTTTCTGTCCTATAACGCGAAACCCCATAGTAACATGAAAGCTACAACTTTCACCCCCGAGAGCACTGCAAAGCAGTCGGCAAAAGCGCTTGCCGAGAAAGCGCTGGAGTTTCTAACATCACCATCATTGACGCTCATCAGCGGCATCGTTGCCTTGTTTGCGGTAATGGCAGCAGTTGTAAACCACAACTGGGGCGCCTTCCACACCGTGGCCGTGATGACCTTCGCCGTTATCATGGCGCTGTCAATGACAATCGATATCGAGAAAGGAGGCGTGGCATGAGCAGCTTTAACCGTCAATCGCGAGAGCTGAAGCTTAAGTTCAGCGAGAAGAAAGACGATATCCAGCACAAGCTTTACTCCCGTCAAGTGTTTCTCACGGTGGAGATTGAGAAGCTTCGCAACGAGCGTTCCTACTGGATCGCCGTGCTGAAGAAAACCGAGGACATTGACGCTCTCAAGAACTGCCGAGACCAAATCGACTTGCTCACATTGCGCATGGGCGACCTCGAGCAGCGCAAGGTTGACCTTGACCGAGAGCGCAAAGCGACCATCAACATTCTTAAGCGCGAGTATTACGAGCAAGTGGCCGCTCTCGAAGCGCAATACTCGCAGGAAGGAGGCGAAGCATGAGCTGGAAGACAATGTCCACCACGTTTGAGCGTGGCGATATCACAGTGATCGTTAACAAAATCATCGACCGTGAATATGACATGGTGGCCGCCGAGATCATCGTGCGCCGTTATCTCGCCATGGGCGACCAGCGCATGCCACACGACACGCAAATTTGGCTTGACGATATCAAGCAGCTCGTGACGCTGCGTGACGCGCTGAGTTCTTATATCGAGCAGACAGGTCTGCAGGAAGGAGAGCAACAATGAATACCAGGTATTATTTCAAGTTCCTTAAGGGGCATGAATGCATTCAGCGGCAGCGCACCGATTTCAAAGAGGCGCACAAGGAGGGAAACGACCTCGCCGACCGTTTGGGCACCACTATAGGCTTCTACATCTGGGACAGCAATATGAAGCAATTCAAGTTTCTTGGATCTTTCTATGGCAAGAGGATGTTCCTGGCCCGGGATCACCGCGTGTGCAACATCTCCAGCGACTATTCTCACATCGTTCGTGACGGCGACAAAAGAAAGGGGGTGCAACTATGATAGACGGACTTCGTAAGGGCGATATCCCTACCGCTAAAGAGATGGAACATGAATCGAGGGTTGGCCTCACAGAAGCCGTTCTTACGGCCTATCTCACCTCAAATAGATTTACCCCCTGCACCCCCCCCTATAATGCAGGAGACAGGACGGTAGTGCGTTCTACCGACGATATCTGCGACGAGCTCGCGCCCATCTGCGACCTTGACCCCAACGACGTGGCCGAAATTATGCTCAGGAAGGGTTTCACCCTGACCTTCCCACGCTCGGGCAAACTCGGATGGCAGCTTACCTGCCGACAATAATAAGGTTAAACATTACATTTTTTCGACATTTTTAATTCTATCAGGATGCCTGGTGCGTGATGCATCGGGCATTTTTTTATGTAATCGTGATGTAACTGTGATGTAACTGCACTCCGAGCCTTGGCGCGGCCCCCGTAGCCCCCATTTAATCTGCAAGCAGAGTGCAGTTGTGCATCTGTCCTGCTGTATGCAAGATAATGGAGGGGAGCGCGAGGGGCAAGCCCCGAAACAAATGCTCACAGAAATGGCGATTTTTGCTGCGAATTTTTCGCTATTATTCTTCACTTACATTTTTTTATTTTTTCTATATAAAAAGTAAGAAAAAAAAGTACATTAGTACGGATTTGCTTTTGTAAACTGATACTCAATTATTTACAAGCGTACTTTTTTCAAATTTCAAGAGTGCGCAAGTGTGCGCACAGTACATTAGTACAGCGCAAAAAATCGGTGCGCTTTTTCAAGTGCACTAATGTACTATAATTCAGCCTTTTAGGTTTGGGTTTGTACTTCTGCACCAAAAGTACACTCTTTTTCCACCTATAATACACATGTGCGTGTGTAAAATGAATTTGATTTTTTTCGCACATTTTGTGCGATTTTCAACCAAAATGTACTATTTTTGCGGTGCGTTCAGCAAGGAGCCTCGCAAGGAACCTCTGTCTGGGAGAGATGGCGCCACGCCTCTCTCCTTTTTACGATAACCAATGAAACGAGTCCATGACAATAAAACTTAATCTCAAACCGCATCTGCGCCAGTGGCTCATCCATGAGTTCGGCGACGAAGAAGGCATAGTTCGTCTTCCCAATGGGTGTGCCGAGCACGATTTGATTGAGCTGCTTGTTCAGCGGTGGCCAGAGGATGAACCCCATGGCAAGGTATTCCGATGGAACACCGAGATTCACATTCCGGAAATCAAGGGTCGTGACCCGCAATATTTCTGCTACATGACCGACCATGCCAAGAAGATGCTTGCCGATCTCATATATGTGCGTTTCCGTTATGCCCTCTGGAATGACATGCACACCATTGAGAGGATGCATCTGAGCATCACCGACGGCATCTTCGATTGGATGGAGCGACATGGCATCGACACCAATGAGAAAAATTGGGAGACACTTCGGCAGATGTACTTCCGACAGCGAAAACGTTACCGCAATAGGTAACATGTTATTTATTCATAAAACTGCGTTAAATCCGCGTTAAAACCGTCCGAAAAAAAATCAAAATATTACCAGGCGCTAACAAGTGCGCACAAACGCTAACAAACGTCAACTAACAATAACAATTTCGTAAAAATGAGAACAACTTGCTACAATCTTCCTGGCATCTGCGAGGTGCGATATATCGCCGTCGCTCACCTGCTTCCTTATCTCGTAGAGAAAGTGGCAGCTGGAGCACCTATCGCTGTAGAGCGAGACCGCTCACAGAATGTAAATATCTGGGGAAATCCCTCTTGCGTAGCAGAGCAGAAGGATTCCAACAATGGGCGCACCGAGTCTGTGACCCTTGAGTTCAACACACTGTCCAAGGTTCCTGCCGTTGGCGTGGCGTTCCTCGTGCGTCAAGCTTCCGGACGATGGTTCCTGATTGGAACGAAAGAGGAAGCGCCAGTGGTTTCCATACAATATAACACTGGAGAGACTGCTGGAGAAGCTGCCGTGCACCATGTGACAGTCACTTTTGCCGCCTATAAAGCCTTGCTTCCTGTGGCCGTTTAGTCTTTATATTATAGGAGTAATGGCAATATATTTGCGATGAACTCTTTAATTTGACCGCTATGAGTAAGAAATATGACCTAAAATTGAAAGGATATGTCGGTGGTTGGGATTTTGATTCCGACTATGTTGACTATATCCTGGAGAAGAAAGCTGACAAGGAAGTTCATGTGCTCATCAACTCTCTTGGTGGTGATGTGGCAACTGCTTTCTCCATCATGGCCTTTTTCCGTAACCATGGCAATGTGCATGTGCATTATGTAGGAATGAATGCCAGCGCCGCAACGGTCGCTTCACTCACCGCTAAGCACATCAGCATCGACGCCAATGCCATGTATCTCGTGCACAAGTGCTCGAGCTACGTCTTCGAATGGGACATGATGAACGCCGACCAGCTGCAACAGTTGATCGAAAGGTGCGAGAAGGCGAAAAACGACCTTGATAAGATTGACCTGAACATCGCCAGTGCTTATGCTGCACGTTGCAAGCGCGACAAAGCCGAGCTGCTTGACTTGATGAAAGTGGGTGGATGGCTCACCGCACAAGAAGCCCTTGAGTGGGGATTCGTCGATGAGATTACCAATGAACCCGAAGATGAAGCCCCCGTGATTGACGAGGGTGTTGCTAACTTCATGGCCAATGCAGGCATTCCTATGCCTAAAGGCGTGAAGATTGAGAAGCAAGGCGGATTGCTGCAGCGAATCATCGAAGCACTGACACCACAAAAAGTAATCAATAAAACCTCTCAAAAGATGAAGAAAACTTTCAAATTCATTTGCGCGCTGCTTGCTGTCGAGGCTTTCAGCTTCGAGGAGAGCAAGACGTCGCTTACCGATGAGCAGGTGCAGAAGATAGAGGACGAGATGACACGCCTCAATGCCGATATCACTAGGGCAACCGAGGATCTCGCCGCTCGTGACAACACTATCACCGACCTGCAGAACCAACTCGAGGAGCTTCGCAAGAAGCCAGCCGAGGAACCAGTTAATGTTGTTGATGACAGCAAGAAAACTGTCAACAACGATTTCTACCGTAACGTTGACGAAGCTCAAAAACTCTTTAACCAAACATTCTAATTATGGCTAACGAAAATCATATTATAGAATTCTCCCTCGAGGAGTATCAAGAGGCAGCGCGCATCTGGCGCCAACCTCTGTTGCTGCTTCCTCTCTTTGCAGCAAAAGAATCTCTGAAGTTTATGACTGGCATTCCCGGTGTGCGTTATAGCGTAGCTGTTGGTACTGCCGAGTCTAATGCTCAGTTCGCTCCCTATAAGGCATCTCGCATGTCGGCCGGTACTACCGATGTCATTTATCGCGACCTCAAGACTTACTTCGGCAATGTCGTTGAGAAGTTCGAACCCAACAGTGTGATCCAACTTCTTATGGGTCGTGGTGCTGCTTTCATCGGTGAGGCTCAGAAAAACGCTCCAAGTGCGAAACTCGTACTTGCGACTATCATGAAGTCGCTCGGTCACAACCTCGAGCAAGTCCTGTTTACAGCCGAGCGTGACGCTACTGGCGACACCTCTGCCGACCTCTTCGACGGATGGGGCACTATCGCCGATCTGGAGATTGAGGCAGAGAAAATCTCAGTTGCCAAGGGCAACCTCATGGAGCTTGACGAGGAGATTACCGATGTCAACGCTGTTGATATCGCCAAAGAGATTGTCTATGGCCTCGATCCTCACCTGCGCCAGATGGACTGCTTCTTGTATTGCAGCCAGGATTTCGCCGACAAGTACAACGAGAGCTATCTCGCTACTCACAGCGGAATTATCTATAATGATAAGTTCGAGCAGGCATTTGTGGAGGGTTCTAACCGCAAGGTGACACTTGCTCCTCTTCCTTGCCTCGAAGGTACTGACAAATTCTTTGTCGCTCCTAAGGAAAACATGCTCTACGGTTACGATAACATGAGCGACGTCGAGAAGATCGTTGTGAAGGATTATGAGCCCTTCCTTCTCACTCTTGCTGCTGCCATGTTCTTCGGCTGCCAGTTCTACAGCATCGACAAGCGTATGCTTAAGGTTATCAAGCTCGCCGACTAATTTAATGTCTAACCGATTAAAACTAGATAACTATGTCTGCAACATGCCCTAATCTACAAAAATCTATAGGCTGGTGCCAAGGTGCTCCTGAGTACCCTGGCATTCGCAGCCGTGTATATTATCAGAGCAAGGGAAACATCGTGAAGTTCCCTACTCTGCAGCGCGATTCCCTCAAGCGTGCCACTACTGCCACGCTGACCGGATCTTTCGAACTTGCCGCCGACGAGGTTTGGCACTACATCGACATCAACGTCGAGAAGTCCAAGCTCACCAGCGAGGCACAAGGCGAGGCTCCAAGCCAGACTCAGCTCAACAAGCTCGAACTCGTTCACAATGGCGTGGGCGACGATGCTTCGGCTGCTGCCGCTTATCTCAACAACAACGACAATGTGTTTGTTGTGCAGGATATGGCAGGTCGCTTCCGCGTTGTAGGCAACGAGCGTTGGCAATCCAAGACTACTGTCGCCCAAGACAGCGGTCAAGGAACATCTCCAGCTTCTACCACTATCTCCGCTGAGGCTACCGACGAAGTTGCTGCTCCTTTCTACAACGGCACTCTCGAGACCGAGGACGGCACTCTTGACTGCTCGACTGGCGAGATTGACAGCGACACTACCACTAACAACGACTCTGTTTCTGGTTCTGATTCGCAGGGGTAGGCCCGGGGTCGCCTCAATCAACGGATGGTCCTAGCGGCCAAGCCCAGCAGGGCGACCCCGTAAATCCTTGATAGTTCTTCGTGATTAGTTTATGATTGAGATGGGGATGGAGAATTCTATAGACGACATTCTTAAGGATGTTTCTGGACCGTCAATAGAACTCGACATCCCTGTTTCTTCTTCTAAAGACATCTTTGCCGTTCATCAGCGGCAAGCATGGGATAAAACTGTGGAAGCGCGATGCGATTTCACCTATAATCTCCGGATAACGAAGCGCTCCGATGTGCACTTTATCTCAGTGTGGAAAAAGTCGCTGTATGGGCGCACGTTAACCGACATAAAGAGTGATCCTGCAATGGTAGATGTGTTTGCGTCTGCCATGACCTCGGTGATATCGGGCACGCTTGGCGATTTCCTCTCTACCGCAAGCTGGTGCATCGTTACCTCGCCAAAGCGAAGGCATAAGGTGAAGAATTTCGCCACTATGATAAGTGAGAAGATAGCTGGAAACCTTGATATCCCTTTCTACGAGGATGCAGCGCTTTGCCACTCTCGGCACCGCATGAATGCGGTGTTTACTGCCAACAATATCCCTAGCGAGTCTAATGTCATCGTTTTTGATGACTTCGTGACCACAGGGCAAACGCTCGCATCAATGAAGCGACTTCTGACTAACCACGGCAAGAATCTCATATTCTTCGCCGGTATAAATAATAAATTATGATAGACAAGAAACTTCAAAAAAGAATCCAGAACTGGCTCGAGTCGCCATCCGACTCGCGCAACATTGAGGAAGGCGCATTGTGCCTCCTGAAAATCGACCGAAACCAAATCATGTACCGCAATGCGGTGATGCATCCTGAAAAGTATGCGAAGCACATTGAGTATCGGTTGAAAAAGTATTTCGACAAAAAACTCGTAGAGGTGACTCATGAGCAGGTCGAGGAGATGCAGGAGAAGGTGGACCGCATAGAGTCGGAACACCTCACTCTGCCCGAGAGCAATCCCGCCAACGAGTTCAAGGCTGGCAAGCGCCAAGACCATGACTCGTTGCCCACCGAGATCCAGGCGCTCTATGTGGAGAACAAGAGCATCGTGCAGCGCATGAGGGATGTGCATGCTAAGCTTCGCATCTTGCAAAGCCAGCCAGGGACTTGCCCTGACAGCGACCGATATCCTTTCCTCAAAGACCTCATAGCGCTCGACAAACAGCTTCATGAGAATTGGGCTCGTTACGATGCTTACGACACCAAGAAGGCTGAAGATGAGCAAGCGGAAGTGGTTCTCGACGCTCGCGAAGCTTCGAAACGCGCAGCTGGTTTCATCAACCTTAACAAGAATCGATATCGCAACAATCCGACTCCAGAACTCAAAGAGAAGCTTGCCGAAGCCTATGCCAAGGTCATCAATCCAACTGAGAAGATGACTGCCGAACTTAAAGAATTAGGAATTATCTGATAAGCCTATGAAAGCAAGACTAAACAGCCGACAGCGTCGGCGCAATCGTTGTGGATTCAAAGGCGAAGGCAGCCACAAGTGGGTGAAGACAACGCTAGTTGGCAAAATCCAGCACATTGAGACTCCAGCCGAGAGATATCACCGATATCTGGTGGGACTCGATGGAGGAAAGCATGCAGGTTCTAAACCTCACCGTGTCCTGATTCAATATGAGCGCAGATGAAGCGCAACACTGCGATAAGCGACTTCCTGTTGCCGCTGCAAGATAACCAGGCACAAGCCTATCTCACCAACACGCTTCAAGTGGCCGACATATTGGAGTGGATTCTTCAGCAATATGGAGAAGGGTGTAAGGTTTTCCTTACAACTTTCTCCATCAGTGAAGAGTTCTTGCGTCGCCTTTATTTCATCGAGCGAGATCTTAAGCCTCTTTCATTCCGATTGGTTCTCGATTTAAAGGCGACAAACAAAACTCTTAAACTTTGGCCATTCATAGCCCAAGTGATAGATGAAGTCTATCTCGCCGACAACCATAGCAAAGTTCTGCTTGTTATTAATCCTGAAGATGGGCGACGAGTGTCAGTGGTCATGAGTCAGAACTTGACTAGAGGCAACCGCTATGAGAGCGCTATTGTTACCACCGATTTTGATGTGTTCGCGACACTCGCCCTGCAATTCGATGATTTAATAACCAATCATTCAGTGCCATTTAATGATGTATTCGCCAACCGACTTAGAGAAGATTGAGAAACTTGCTTCGCTGTATATGACAATCAGCGAGATAGCAAGCCTTATCGACGTGCCAGCCGAGCAGCTGCGACGCGATATCGCTGTGAAAGGCAGTGATGTCGAGAAAGCATACCATCGTGGAAAGGTTTCCACGAAGCTTGAGCTGCGAAAGCAGGAGATAATGCTTGCCCGCGTCGGTTCGCCACTGGCACTGGAGAATAGCCGTAGGGCGTTGCTCGACATGGAGGACGATGAATAACAAGCGAGGAATACCAGCGACGATTGAAGTCTGCCGTGTCGATTTGTGGACTCCAAAAGCAGAACTCGAGGAGCGGTACGACCCCGTTACTGTTGCCCGAGTTATGAGGGTGCGTGACGAGTACCAGTGGGTGCTTGCCAATCCTGATGCTCGTGACCGCCAGTTTGTCGAAGAGTTTGCCGGGCGCTATGGTGTCACTGACCAGGCAATTTATGCCGACCTCTCGATAATAAAGCAGCTCATGCCGGCGCTTTCGGCGGCGACAAGAGATTATCACCGTTGGAAAACCAATCAGATGCTGCTCGAGACTTACCAGATGGCTCGCAAACGTAAGGACACAAAAACCATGGAACGTGCTGCATCCAGCTACGGAAAGCTCAACCGTGTTGACCTTGAGGATGAACAGGCGATGCCGTATGACCTCATTGTGGTGCAGCCGTTCACGCCGACGCAAGACCCGTCTGTGCTAGGCATCAAGCCTATCCCTAACATCGATGAGAAGATTTCGCAAATGATAGCGAAATATCGAGCCGAGACTATCGACATCGATGATGTGGAGTATGAGGAAGCCGATATTGACGAAGATCTTTGGAAGGAGGACGATGATGAGCAACCCACCGAAAGAAATATACTTTAACAAGCCACAGCGGTTGACGCAGCTGATTTCAGCGAAGACTACAGTTATCGTAGCTGGGCGACGCACAGGTAAGACCGACAGCATTGCCGCGCCTTTCGTGTTGCGAAACATGCAGCGCATGGTCGGAAGCACGGGAGGCATTGTTGTGCCTACTTTCAAGCATGGACTCACTAACACAATACCCGGATTGCTTGCCGCCTGGACTCGATGGGGATATATCCGTGACGTGCATTATGTCATCGGCAAAAGGCCTCCGAAGACTTTTGGAAAACCTATCATCGAGCCAGCCAACTACGAGCATGTGATATCGTTTTACAATGGCTCTGTGGCAGTGATTATTTCTCAGGATCGTCCAGGTTCCTCTAACTCCCTTACTCTCTCATGGCTGCTTATCGACGAGGCAAAATTTATCAATTATGATAAATTGAAGGAAGAAACTTTGCCCGCTAATGGTGGCATAAAGTCGTTCTTCGGCAAGCACTCTTTCAATCACTCTATGATGATACTTAGTGATATGCCACAGACGAGCAAGGGGAGTTGGTTCTTGCATTACAAGGACAAAATGGACCCCGAGCTTATAGCCACCATTGAGGGAACAATCTACAAGATTTGGTCGATACGTGAGCATGTCAAGGATCTTAAGAAGAAAGGTCAGCCTGTCCCTGCCTACATCCGCAAGCGTCTCCAGTATCTCGACCGCGACTTGAATAAGATGCGCTCTGTAGCGGTCTATTACAAAGAATACTCCTCGATAGAGAACTTGCAGCTGCTTGGCGAGAACTACATTAAACAGATGAAGCGTGACCTCACTCCGCTGACTTTCCAAACGTCAATTCTCTGCCAGCGTATAGGAATCGCCAAGGATGGGTTCTACTCCAGTATGCGTGAGCGCCACAAGTATGATGCAAGCGATTTCAAATATCTTGATAGCCTAGAATGGCAAGAGTCATTCAAAGAAGGTGCGCTCGACTGCCGCGCCGATGCCGACTTAGTCCCGCTGGAGCCTATCTGCATCGGCATGGATTATAACGCCAATATAAACTGGATAGTGGCGGGACAGCCGAGAGATGGCAAGCTTCTCGTCTTGAAGTCCTTCTACGTGAAATATGAAAGAAAATTGCCGGAACTCATTGACGATTTCTGCAAATATTATGAGCATCACCAGAACAAAGAAGTGGTGTTCTATTACGACACCACTGCCCTTGGTTCTAACTACGCAGTCAATGAGCAGGACTTCCATTGGGTAGTTAAAAACGGATTTGAGACGCATGGATGGACGGTGAACGATGTTTACCTTGGCCATCCTATGAAGCACTCCGAGAAATATCTTCTCATAAACCAGGGCTTCGCTGGCAGGAACAACCTTGTGCCGATGTTTAACCGGCAGAACAACGATGACCTCATTCTTGCCATCCAGTCGGCAGGTGTAGTGCGT
Source organism: Muribaculaceae bacterium (assembly GCA_017964485.1). Classification (GTDB taxonomy): domain Bacteria; phylum Bacteroidota; class Bacteroidia; order Bacteroidales; family Muribaculaceae; genus Sodaliphilus. Next base: position 37,555 of record JAGCRW010000038.1, read on the forward strand.
GGGCGCAATGGTTTCCAGAAGCACAAGGCAGGTGAGAAACTTGCCGAGAACGAGGAAAACTTGCTCGAGCACCGTACCGATGGCACCGACGCTTTCGACACTCTATATATAGGGTGCGAGAAGTTGCCACAGCGTTCTTTCTCTGCGGCCACATCTGGATTCTCAGGCATTTCATAATTTTAATTGTTTGTTTCAATATAGATGGATTACTCTCCAGCCTTGCCTGGGAAGGTGGGGCTGATTTTTAATTGTCTTTTATGAGTTACTGCAATAACTATATCTTTGATAAAAAATAAATAACATGGCAACGCTGCTTACTAATATTCCATCGGTAATGTGGTCTGGGAATGTTCCTGACCTCGATTTTACGGCAAACGACCATGTCAACATAGCTGTTGATGTGGACGGCACAGTGATTCTTCGTGTCACCATCTTTGCCATTAACAGCATGGCAAAGTTCGTCGAACTCGCAGAGCTCGTTGAGCAGGATATGGTGGACCGTGGAGAATTCCTCTCAGAGGTGACAATCTACGATGTTGACGACGATGATCCAACAGATTTGACGCAGTTGTGCCAATTCAATGTTATTTATTGCTCATATAGCGTGAGCAACGATTTGGAGGATTTCTGCCGTAAGAACTTCCTTACTACAGCTCACGCCAAGCGACTTGAGCCAGATGTGGCCGAGCGGCTTTTCTTCTATGACCCTGACAGCGGCAACGATGTGCTGAGAATGCAAGTCGGCTACATGGATGGCGACGTGATGCGTGTGGCAACCGTTGATAATGCGTCGGCGCTTATCGGTGTGGACTGCGTGGAGTTTGACACTGCAGCGGTTGCTGCGCTTGCCGACGTGGACGATGTGCGAACAGTGAATTTCACGCTTGGCGCGCGACAGATGTTCTATTACGCCGTCGATACCCCCGCCGATGCCGTTTTCTGCTTCAACAACTGCTTCAACATCCCAGAGATGTTGCCTTTAAATTGCGTGACTGAGCGCAAGCAGACTGGCGACCGCTCTGTGGCACAGGTGCGCCGACGCGCCGTGATTGCTTCTATAGAGCATGAGGTGGAGCACGAGGTCAATACTGCACCGCTCTCCACCGATGAGATATCATTGGTGGAGCAGATGTGCGAGTCTTCTGCCATAAAGCTTGGCGAGGAAGATATCGTGATATCAAGCCGCACCTGCGAGTTCAGCGATGAGCGAGGCGAACTGAAATCTGCTAAGTTTGTATGGCAATATCGTGATGGCCGCCACCACGCCACAGTGGCGCACCGTGATGACCGTGGTATATTCAGCGATGAGTTTGACAGCAACTACGACTGATGGCAAGCAAGATTCACATAACCACAGCCCGCAAGATGATTGATGCTGGCGATCCTGTAGATTTATGGCTATGGGCTGCCGACGGCCGAGTGCTGCACTATCCTAATTGTGTCGGTCTGCGCTACAATTTCCGCACTGGCACCCGGCAGGTGAAACTGCTTGACTCACGACAGATAAGGACTCTTAGGGACGTATGTTTGTTCAAAATTAACGATATAGAAATATTTTTGTGATATGGCAATAGCAAAATATATGTTAGCAAGCGTGGAAGATATCCCTGGAGTATCGGCGCGCGCTGCCTTTAGTGTTGACTCCTCAAAGGTGTTCCGTGAGGATGACAACATATCGCCTATACGTCTTAACGACGACATTTCCTATATGCCTTGGGGTGGCGATAACCTGATGCCATACAACATTCTCGACCTCATTGAGCAGGACGAGACGCTTTCTACATGCCTTTTGTGGAATGCGCAAATGTGCTATGGCAACGGGCTGCAGTATGACACAACTCAAGCTGCTGCTAAAATCGTTAAAGATGTGGAGGATTGGAAGTTATTCAACCACCTGCCATCTATCTTCATGGGCATGGCGCAAGACCTCAAGCATTGGGGCTTCGCCGTCACCGTTTTTGTCCTCAATGCCGATAGGACAAAGATTGTAAGGATGCAGCGCAAAGAGGCAATGTATTGCCGCTTCCAGGTGGTGAACAAAAAAGGCAAGATGGATCATGTGCTTTATGCCAACTGGCGCAACTCTCCTATGGTTGACGATGTGGAAGTCATTCCGCTGCTCGATGAGCAAGATCCTTACACCGACTTGCTCTCGAGAAAGACAGGCACGAAGTTTGCCGTGCTCACACGCATTCCTACTGTGGACCACACTTATTATCCTATCCCTTATTGGGCTAGTATCTTGCGCTCTAAGTGGTACAACATTAAGCGACTCATAGCGGTGGCCAAGGAGAGCAAGATTAAGAACACGGCGCCGCTAAAATATCACGTTGAGATATCCGACAAATACTTTGACCGAATATTCAAACGTGAGCACATCACCGACCCCAAAGAACAGGCGAAACGTGTGGCTGCAGAGAAACAGCAGATTCTGGACTTCCTCACTGGCGCCGAGAACAGCGGCAAGACGTGGTTCTCTAACTTCTACGTGACTCCCGACGGGAAAGAACAGCATGAGGTTGTTGTGTCTCGCATTGACTCCAGCAAGGAAGGAGGCGATTGGGAGACCGATATCCAAGAGGCAGTGAACATGATTTGCTTCACTCTCCAGGTGCACAGTAACCTCGTTGGCTCAGTGCCGGGCAAGTCGCAGTCCAATAACAGTGGCTCCGATAAACGAGAGCTCTACACCATAGCCCAAGCACTCCAGAAACCTTTCCACGATTTGATGTTCGTTCCACACAATATCGTAATCCGTTACAATAAGTGGAAAGATGTAACGCTCTCTGTGCCGTTCATCCAGCTCACTACGCTCGATGAAAACACAGATGCTAAAATGGTAACTCTTGAAACTGAATAACTATGATATTCGTAACATCTCAACAACAACTTGAAAAAGTCTTCGGCAATTATATCATGGTAGTGGAAGGAGAGAAACCCTTGTTTGACAAGATTGCTCTTGACCTTGCATCTGCCGAGGACTGGCTGATATCGCAGATTGTTGGCGAGACTACGGCTACCGCCATGGTTGCCGACTCGACAATCTTCAATCTGTGCGTTACCATTGTAGCGTGCGAAGCTCTGCGACGCACCATCCCAGCTCTTGACCTCGTGTTGACTCCTAACGGATTCGGCATTGTGCAGAACAACAATGTCGTTCCTGCATCAAAGGAGCGAGTCGAGCGATTCATCAAGTCATGCACCGATCGCCGAGATTTCTCCATCTCTCGTCTCTACCCCATGCTCTACAAAATTGAGTCTTGGCAGTCGAGCGAGCAGCGCGGGTTCTGGACACGCTCACCACTCCAGGACCTAAATCTTGCCGACAGCTATGTGTTGCATCGAGAAAAACCTTTCCCGAGCAAATGGGATGCTCTGATGGCTATGCGAGATTATTCCGATGGGTTTGTCACAAGACTTGCTGAGCGATACATCTCCTTTGAGGTGATGGCGCGCATCTGCAGTGCCATGTGTTCCGATGGCGACGACGAAGAATCGGTGAATGACCGAGTGCTTGGATCTAAAATCGTGTCAGTGGTGTTGGGCTTCTTGAATGGCAAGATGTTCAAGCACCAGATGATTGACGCGGTAGTTAACTATCTCCGCAAAAACGATGATGCCTGGAAAGCTTCATCGGTAGCGGAATACTATGCCGAACCAACTTTTCAAAATACTAAGGACTCTAAAGGATATTGGTTTTAAAATGGACAAAGAACATAAAACAGGCTGCGCAGCTGGGCTGTGCTCAATCTTCTTAGGATTCTTTCTTGGCTTCTTGTTTTGCTTATTAATCTGCCTCTGCGGCTGCCGCTCGCAGAAAAGCGTCACCACATCGGTTGCCGTCGACTCTACTGCCATGTCGGCGACAACCGAATTTGAGGTGGCCAACACCGAGGCGACATCAATGCAAAACCTTTCACTACATTTCGACACTCTCGAGATGTGGGTGGCACCCGATATCAACTCTTTCTCTCAATTCGCTGCGCTTTCACCGACGCCTGACCGAGAGGGAAGCGAAACCGCCGAGAAGGCGGTTTCCTTCCCGTTTTTCTCTCGGAGCACGTTGCCGATGGGCGGTATGACTCCCATCTACATCCGTGGAGTGGGGGCCAGCCTCGATGCGTCGAGTAACTACTCCGGAAAGGAGAACGAGACAAAAATCCATGCCGATACAACATCTAACAATGTAAGCAAGAAAGAGGACTCTCACGAGGATGTTGACCGCACTGCGGTAAGCAAGCCTCCCAATGCCACGCTTATTATCATCACTTGCGTAGCGATGGTCCTGGCATTGCTCGCCATTCAAAGATACAAAAGATAGTTTTTTCATTGCTCTATGGATTGTTTTCTAAGACCTTGGGGTTCCCGGGGTCTTAGTTTTTTGCCCACGATTTATTTACCATGGGAGTTAAGAAATCGCCCAAAAAGTAAAATAACTCGCCTCGTTATTTTACTTTTTGCCGATTTTTTAAAATAAGGGCTAGAAATAATCCTTAAATGGAGAGATTTTGCCATTTAAGGGAAATTTTCCTCAAATTTCCGCTTATTTCCGTGAAAATTCCGTGAAAAACCACTTTAAGGTGGGAATTTCACACCAAAAACCGCAAATATTCCATCTAAAAGGGAATTTTTGCGCACATCCGCCTAAAATTGGGTCCCAAAATGCGCCAAAATGCCCATTTTAAAGCATATTTTGGGAATTTTAAGGCGATTTTCGCTCACGATGTTTAATCGTTCTAAAGCGAAAATATTAAAAAGTGCTTGTATAGCAAGCACTCTCGGGGTTCAAAGGGGCGATTTTATCGCCCCTTTGTCACGATTGACCCTCCTTCCGCCCTGCGCCGTGCGCTCTCTCTTCCTCTCTGTTTCGAGCGGAATATGTGCGAAGATGCCGATGTGCGGTATTGCGTCTCACGCATGATGCACGGTATTGCCCCACATTTTTCGTTGTGCGGTGATGCTGTCTTTTTTATGAGGTCAGCAAGATTATAACTTAGCACAAAAATATTTTATAGCTATGAACCAATCAGTTTTCGATGAATTAACAGAATTAATTGATGCTTTGCGCGCCGAAACCGAGGCAAGCAGCATCACGCCGGAGCGACTTGGTGCGATCCTTCAGCGCATTGTCGACATCCTACCAGAACTTGATGACTCTTCGATTGCCGATGATGCTGCCGCAGCTATCGCTGCAGCTCAGTCAGCTATTACTGCAGCTAACTCAGCTCTTGCTGCTGCCCAGAGCGCCGAGAGTGCAGTCGGCGACGTTACCAACCAACTTGCAGAACTCGCTAGCAATGTTGCTGATGCAGTAGAGGCAGCCACCTCAGCAATGAGCAGAGCGCAGACGGCATCTGCTGCAGCTCAACAAGCCACATCCCAGGTGTCACAACTAGCGTCGCGTGTGTCAACCCTTGAATCCTTCAAGACTTCAACAGAGTCAAAACTTTCAAAAGTCCCCGAGTATCACAGTGCCACATGGCTCGACAGTGAGGAGGGAGAGTTCGATTCTGAGAATCCCGACCGTAGGCAGCTCGTGCGCTACACCTCAATGCTCGATGCCATCGAGGGTGGCAAGAAGCTTATCAAGAAGTATAACATCCTGGCCAATGGCATCGAGATAACAGGCGGCATCATCATCCTCTCCTTTGTTGAGGTTGATGCAAGCAAGGCAATCAAGATGAGTGTCTATCGTGTGTCGCGACCCAGCGGTGCAAACTATTGCGTCGTAGACAAGATGTTGCTGCCGTTACCATTCTATGATGCAACATGGGCAATGAGATATGGTGGCGGTCGTGAGCAGATGGATGAGTTCATCAACGTGACCCAGGCTTCTCCACGATGCCTGATGATAGCCGACAATCTGCCGATAGTGTGGGCTACACGCCGAAACAACGACGTTGTGCAATTTGCCACAATGTTGTATGATGGGATGCGCATCTATACCGTAGAGTATAGCAGCAGCACAGGCGAGACTAACACCACTTATGAGGATAAGAGATTTATTGTATAACAATTAATAAGTTAAGTTTATGACAAAACTAATTAACGTTAAGCTGCAGGAGATTCACGAAGGAAAGCGTGACTACCTGCGTTATAAGGGACGTGATGGTCGACATCACTTCCTTGACACGAAGGAGATGCCCGACAGTGACACCAACAGCGTCACCTATGGGCAGCTCGTGGAAATGCGCACAGCTGCGCTCTTGGAACCTGGAATGCTTTATCGCATCACAGACTATGCAACAACAACAGTGCAGGAGAACACCCGCTCAGCCGGCCACAACTTCGACGTTGTTGTGATGGCACTCGATAGCAAGACTCTTGCTGAGCGTGCATGGGCGATGCCACACGAGGGCGATGAGTACTTCAAGGATTCTAAGCTCGAGGCGTGGCAGTTGTGGTATTGTCTCGACAACGACACCGACCGTTTTGCTTGGGCTGACGACGAGAATGGCAAGGGGGTTATCTATCGCATGATTGACGAATGGAACAACGATTGTCCTTACGACTTCAAGAATATTCAGTTTAAGCGAGCCTTGACTGATGGCGAGTATGATCCCGATGAAGGCGAGGATGTTTGGTGCTATACCTTTACATGGATTGACGAAGATGACGAAGCTCAAGATGCATCTGTCTTATGTCAAAATATTGGCGGTGACGAAGGTTTTGTTTATGGCGTCCATGACAATTCGATGCTTCCCTGCATTGAATATGATTTCTATCCCGAAGAGCATAGCGACAAGCTAGCCTTTGCGCTAAACGACAACGTCTTTATCTCGAGTTATGAATATGAAGGCGGAGTCTTCTATGGAATTTATGGGAATCATTTCGGCTCTAGCTGTTATAGCAACACCTTTGGGAACAACTGCGGCGGAAACACCTTTGGGAACTACTGCGACGGAAACACCTTTGGGAACTACTGCTACAACAACTCGTTTGGGAACGATTGTTACTATAACACCTTTGGGAACGGCTGCTCCGGCAACACCTTTGGGAACTACTGCTACAACAACTCGTTTGGGAACTATTGCTTTGGCAATACCTTTGGGAACAACAACTATCGCAACACGTTTGGGAACGATTGCGGCAATAACAAGTTTGGGAACAATTTCTTGTCTAGCTCAATAGGAGATTACGTGAATAATGTCAAGGTAAACAAGGACTATGTTCAGTTTATTTTGATAGAGAATGGTAATCAAAATATTACCATAACCAGCTCTGCAACAACCAGTGACACGTTCCGTATACAGAACTTTGCTATCGCTCTTGGAGTTAACAATGGCGGTGCCGTAAAGACCATCAGTCATAATTCAACTAACAACACATTCAAGACTACTTATCAGAATGCTAATTCTGATGTCGTGGATGTTTAAAATCAAATAGTTATGAACACAATCGACAATCAACATTACCAAGCAGAAAAAGGCTGCTTTGTTGTCCGCAAAAGTGACCAAGTGATTATGGGTGAGGCTATTGACCTCGGCAGTGAAGATTCAATCGAGAACTACGAGGACCAGCCTTATACCGATGAGTCCTACCGCGAGTTTTATGCATCTATCGGCATCGATGTTGATGCTCAAAACCGCACAAAAAATCGCAAGGGGAAAAGCTCGTGATGCCAATATGATGCCATGACGAGCAATCAATATGGCATCAGCCCCTACTAGCTTATAGGAAAGGCAGTGGTGCAACCGTATTGAGTTCAATCGGTTGCGCCACTTCTTATGTCCAAAAGCGATTAGTTGTTCCCAAACTTTATCAGCGAGTTAAGCTTGCAAATCGTTGCTGCCTTTACTCTTGCGAGACTTTCGAAGAACTTTTTTAATGTCGCTGGCGATTGTCCTCTTGTCAACTTCTCCGTAGATTTGAGTGGTGGCCAGCTTCTGATGACCAAGCATTTTCTGAACCGATGTGATTGGCACACCCATCTGTAGCATGAGTGTTGCGAATGTGTGTCTCGAAGTGTGAAAAGTGAATTTGCCTTCGATCTTTGCTTTCTGGAAAATTGCCTTCAGATTTTTATTTACGGTAGCATTTGTGCCGAGCTTGCGAGTGAGGCGTTCAATGCTTCCATATCTATCGATGATGGCGATGGCCTTGCCATCGAATACCTCGCTGGCTGGTATCTCTACGGTGAAGTTGGTCTTGACCATCTTCTTCGTGATCCAACCTTTAGCAATCTCGCTACTCCTGAGTGTAACGAGGTCGCTGAAGCGAAGCCCGGTGTAACAGCAAAACAGAAAGGCATCGCGGACGGTGGCAACTGGTCCGCTCACAACCAGGTTCTCAATCTTGTTGAGTTGCTTGGTTGTGAGGAAGCCTTTCTTGCTGTTCATGGGCGGGATCTTGAAAAGGTCAAAGGGATTCTTGGCGATGATATCGCGTTTGTACGCCTCGTTTAGAATTGCTTTGACCTGGCGCAATCTCCCTACTCTGGTGTTGTGTGCGATGCCGCTAAGGTGCATCCATCGGTCATAGCGGTTGATTAAATCATAGTCTATGTCCGTGAGAAGCACACCATGCCGAAACTTCTCCAAATTATTGAACAGTGTCTCATACCCTGCAATCGTGCGAGCTTTGCGCTCCGAGGCCGTGACGATGGAGCGCGCGAAGTCGATGAAGGTAGATGATGGCGCAGCAGCTTCACGGATCGCTCGGCGCATAGTGTCGAGCGACGGGTAGATGCCACGCTTGATGTAGTCAATCTCTATCCTCTCGAGGCGAGACTTGTAGTCATTGATAACAAAGTTGTATTCATCAGCCATAGGATGATCCACAACCACTCCCTGGTTCCATTGCTTCGGCTCGATGTGGATGTGCGTGGTGAAATAGATGCGGCTGCCATGCTGCAGCATCTCGATTTGAACAAGCGCCTTGCCGTGCTTGTCAAGGCGATGGGCGCGGTTGAATACCGCTCGATACTGAATCTTCGTGTACATAGTTTAATTGATTTTAGATCTTACTCTATAATAAAACACCTCCCCACCAGCAACAAAGCCGGTGGGGAGGTTTCGGAGCAAAAAAGTCTCGATTGCTCGAGACTTTTTGCTATCGCTTGATAATTTCATCAAGTGTTAAGTTGGGTTTTACTCTGTGGATTTTCTCTGCAATCTCTCTGCCCCAAATTCTATAGATGATGTGTAATGGCTCTGCGTCTCCGTCCCAATCGTACATATATTCGTGGTTGTTGCACTCATAAAAATAAACTTCTTGGGGGTCGCATTCAGCAGCTATTAATTTGTCTTTGTCTGCGTAGAAAGCAAAAAACCTTTCTATATCTTTGAGACTTGCGCCAAACATTCCAGATATTGCGCTTACTCTTTTCACCTTCTCTCCATCCTTGATAAAACCTCTCTTTACAAGCATTTTATAACCTTCATCAAATTGCTTGTTGCTGAATGCCCAAAAAATTCCATAATCTTCTGAGTTCGGGTGCTTCTCGGTTAGTTCCTGGTAACGTTTCACGGTCTTTGCGTTGCGCATATATATTGCGCCTTCACAGTCCCAATCATAGCAATAAATCAAATTGCCCACCTTGTAATCTTGTGATAAATCCATAATGATTAGTTTTTGTGGTGGGCGATTGCTCGCCCACCTTGTTAGATAATAATGTTATTTGTTCTCGGTGTTAGTGTCCTCTTTCTTGGCGGTGCGCTTGCGTGTGCCTTTCTTCTTGGGTGCGCTCTCAGCTTGTGCCTGTGCGCTCTCGGGCTTGCTTGCCTTGACGTCTGCCATCAGCTTGCCATAGACTCCCTTAGGGATGATGGCATTAAAACGCTTGCGGAGGATGAAGGCGTAACGTAACGCCTTGAGGGGGTTGGCGAAGTAAAACTCCTCGCTCTTGTTGTTGTCCTCACTGCGGTAAACGTGCCAAAACATACCGCTTTTTAACTCTCTCTTCGATGCTAAAACTAGATTTGCCATAGTTGTTAGAATTTAGAAAATTTTATAAATGTTGATATAACTCACTTGGATGCCCATCTCAAAGGCGATGCTCTCTGCCTTTTCGCTTGCGCTTTCCTCGTTGATTGCTTCAATCTCGATAGTTATTACCTCGTTGTCCAAGTCTACCAAGTCGGCAGAATAATTATTGGATGCGGAAGAGCGGTAATCTTTTTTATTTACCTTGTCTGCAGCCATGACTGGCGAGAAACTAAATGATATGTTAACAGATGATGTCATAGTGTTGTGAAATTTAGATGTGAATAATTTTTGTCTACGTTGTCGCGTATAATCTTTTTACACTGCAACATAAGTGAGGCGAGGGAAGCGAATGTATGCAAGGATCTGCCGAGAAAAATCTATCGCTTGCGACATGAAAAATTTATGCGAAGCTTCAATTTTTTTAGATTTTTCTCAGGCAGACCCGACCTGGTCCTTGCAGTGAGCGTCTCGCACTAACTTTGTAGTGGAAAATAGTTATACAGCAGCGACGGCGTGGGCGAAAATCACATCTGACAACACCATGCATCATCACATATCAGTCTCGCTGGCTGGCAGCAGATAAGGTCTGATAGATTTATAAGCTTTGCTTATACCTCTCTCCTTTGCTTGCAAAGGGATTTAGGCAATGGGTGTGAGTGTGGTGGCGCGTGATGGGCGGAGTGAGGTCAGCGTAGAGTCGTAGAGTGTTGCGCTGCCATGCTCCCTTTCAACGAAAAGCATGTAGCGGAAATCGGAGCGGCGACAAAGTGCGGAAATGGAAGAAGTAGAGTGTGTGAAATGGAACCTTTAGGGGTTGCGATGGTGTTTCAACGCATCGGGCAGGAGCGTTCCCCGATTGAGACAACAAAGTGCGACGACACCCCACGCCTACGAAGGAGGATGGGGTGTCGGTGCATCTTGGTGGCCAAACACGTGGGGATTTAGAGAGTGCCGGATGCTTACCATCGCATGCCCCGTCAAAAGTGGAATGTAACACTCTCTATGCTTCTGGAATGGAGCGACGTCGGAGCAGCACCGATTTCGCTTGATGCGTGGGTTGCGTGGCAGCATTAGCAACTTTCTTCGACTCTGTAAGCCGACCTCATGCAGCGATTGTATTGCGACACTTGCTTCACACCCATTGGGGGTTGTGGGTGGGGAGATAATATGATTACAAAGAACCTTCCCAATTCAGAAGTTTGGGGTTCGCTTTGTCAATGTGATGCGTGTAAAGTTCAGTAATGGATAGCGAGCTGTGGCGCGCTTGATCTCTCACTGTGATGCTTGCGATGTTTTTCTCGAGCATTTCGGTGATTCCCGTGTCCTTCAGCGAGTAGAATTGATATTCCTTACGGAATCCTAATGCCTTCCTCACTTTCTCCCAGTGGTGCCTAAATACAACAGTGTCTATCATCTTCCAGCCTGGACGTAACATATTAGAAAAAATATAGCACGAGGCCTCGTGCTCGAAGATGCCGAGGTCTCGGGCTGTCATGATTACTTTCTTGGGAAGTGTAACGACCATTGTTACGTGATTTTTGCTTGCGTCGGCTGGAATGGTGATAGTGCATTCCTTAATGTTAATCATTCCAATCTTCAGCCTGGTCATTTCGACCGGGCGAATGAAGCAGTTATATAGAAGTTGGCACGCTAGGAGGAAGTGCGGGTCGTTCTCGCTAACCCATTCGTGGATTCGTTTGACAATTGGCAAAGGAATTATTTCTCGCTGTTTTTTCATATATCGCTTGTCGATAAATGTGATGCCGTCCGTGGGGCGGTATTGCAAATAATTGTGGCCGACACACCAACCGCTTAATACCGCAAGCCATGAGAGATAATTATTCCTGGTTCTAGCTCCGTTATCCCTTTCAACAAAGATGTGGTCTAAGAACCGAGTTATATATCCTTTGTCGAACTGATAAAGGTAATATATCGGTGCCAAATCTTTGATATATTCTCGCAGATTCTTTATGTAGGACTTGTATCCAACGTATGTGAGTTTGCGGTAGTTCCCTGAGTTATACATCTTGTCTATGTAAGCCTCATAGCTGTTCAGCACCTCTTGGATTGTCATCAGGTTGCTGCAGTCCTGTTCCAACCACGGATTCCAGCCTTCCGAGAGTTGTTGTGAAATCCTTTTCATAACGTCTCTCGCATAGGCACGTCTCTTTTTTGTGTTCTTAATCCGATTGATTTTGATGCGCTTCCGACGCAGCTTGTTCTCTGCTGGGTCGAAGGCATAAAACTCAATATACCATGTCGCTCCTTCGCGAAGGACCGGCATAGTATATTGCTTAACGAAATCGGTGTTCTTGTGTACAGAAGAATCGTTACTGTGGTTGGGAAAATGTAACATTTTTTTATGACATTTCTTGTGGAAACGCCAAGGTTAAACTTTACTGCAGCGGAATCGGTGTTGTCCCGTTTTTGTCCCGCTTAATTTTTAAAATTAGGGTTAATCGGCTTATTGAAAGCCGATTAACGCCTAATAGGTCGGGGTGAGAGGACTCGAACTTCCGACCTCCACGTCCCGAACGTGGCGCGCTAACCAACTGTGCTACACCCCGAACTCGTTGTAAAGGGACGCTTTATAAGTGCCCTTTTCAGGCTGCAAAGGTAATAAAAATCTTTCAATTATAGTCTCTTTGTGCCGAAAAAACTATATCTTTGCACTCAGGAAACAAAAAACACAGAGAATTATGTCAGTAGAAATTAGAAAAATAGAACCTACGAAGAAGGAGTTGACCAAGTATGTGAAGTATCCTATTGATGTTCTTTACCGCGACAGCAAGTACTATGTTCCCGCCCTAATCAGCGACGAGATTGGCACGCTTATGCCCGAGAAGAACCCGGCGTTTGACTTCTGCGAGAGCGTTTATTACATGGCCTATCGCGACGGCGAGCCCGTGGGGCGCATCGCCGGTATCATCAACCATCGTTTCAACGAGAGTCACGATAAGAAGGAAGGCCGCTTCGGGTGGGTCGATTTCATCGACGACGACGAGGTGGTTGATGGTCTCATAGGCGCCGTGAAGAAATGGTGTCAAGAAAAGGGCATGACCGAGCTCACTGGTCCGCTTGGCTTCACCGACATGGATCCCGAGGGCTGCCTGATTATGGGCTTCGAAGAGATGGGCACTAACGCTACCATCTATAACTATGACTATTATCCCAAGCAGTTTGAGCGCGTTGGCATGACCAAGGATGTTGACTGGGTGGAATTTCACATCAAGGTCCCCGAACAGGTTCCTGAGAAGATGCAGCGCATAAGCGACATCGTGAAAAAGCGCTTCAATCTCGACAATATAAAATACACCAACCGCAAGCAGCTTGTCGCCGACTATGGCCAGGCTATCTTCAAACTCATCAACGAGGCGTTTGAGAACCTCTTTGGCTACTCGCAACTGAGCGAGAGACAGATTGAGCACTACATCAAGATGTATCTGCCTTACCTGCCACTCGAAGACCTGTCGCTCATCATCAAGAACGACACCCGCGAACTGGTGGGCGTGGGCATAGCGCTGCCGTCGCTCTCAAAGGCTCTGATCAAGAACCGCGGACGCCTGTTCCCAACGGGATGGTATCACATGCTCAAGGCCTTCAAGAAGAACGATGTGGTTGACTTGCTGCTCGTGGCAGTGAAGCCCGAATACCAGAGCAAGGGCGTGAACTCGCTGCTCTTCACCGACCTTATCCCTTGCTTCATTAAGCTGGGTTATAAATGGGCCGAGAGCAGCCACGAACTTGAGCACAACGAGATGGTGCAGAAGCAATGGCAATACTTCGAGACCGTGCTCAACAAGCGCCGCCGCGCCTTTACAATGCCCATCTAAAATGCATAATGCACAATGCACAATGCATAATTGGGCTGCTCCTTGTAATAATGCATAATTCACAATGCATAATGCATAATGCGCAATGCTGAAAACACTCTCCCCTCTCAACTCTCCCCTCTCAACTAATAACTCTGAACTATAAACTCTTAACTATTATGATAAGCATTTGCAACAAATCGGTCCTTGGGACCATCAGCGAGAAAGATATTGAAGTGTTGAAACCTCAGGCACTTGCCGCTGCCGAGACTCTCGAGAAGGGCGACGGCGCGGGCAACGACTTCCTAGGATGGCTGCACTTGCCAAGTGAGATAACCGCTGCCGAACTCGACGACATCAACGCCACCGCACGCCAGCTGCGTGAGGAGTGCGAGTATGTGGTTGTGATTGGTATTGGCGGCAGCTACTTGGGAGCAAAAGCCGTGATTGAGGCATTGAGCGACAACTTCGCAGCCTTCAAGCAGAACGAGGGCGCAAAGGTGGTCTTTGCCGGCAACAACATTGGCGAGGACTATCTCTACGACTTGATGAAACTTCTTGATGGCAAACGCTTTGGCATCGTGGTAATCTCGAAGTCGGGAACCACTACCGAGCCAGCCATCGCATTCCGCCTCTTGAAGAATATGCTTGAGAAGCAAGTGGGTAAAGAGGTTGCCGCCAAACGCATCGTGGCTATCACCGACGCCAAGCGTGGTGCTCTGCGTAGTCTTGCTACTCAAGAGGGGTATAAGACCTATGTCATCGCCGATAATGTGGGCGGACGATTCTCGGTGCTCACACCCGTTGGCTTGCTGCCAGTGGCTATCGCAGGTTTCGACATCAACGCCTTGGTGGCTGGTGCCGTTGAGATGGAGAAGGCTCCCGCCGACATGATGGTTGACTATGCCGCTACCCGTAATGCTTTGTACCAAGCAGGCAAGAAGATTGAGATTCTGGTGAACTTCAACCCAAGTCTGCACTTCCTCGCCGAGTGGTGGAAACAGCTCTACGGCGAGAGCGAGGGTAAGGACGGCAAGGGCATCTTCCCCGCAAGCGTTGACTTCACTACCGACCTGCACTCGATGGGACAGTGGGTTCAGGAAGGTGAGCGCACTATTTTCGAGACTGTAATCACCGTTGAGAAGCAGCGCAACGAGGTGGTAATCCCCACCGACGATGCCGACCTCGACGGACTCAACTACATCGCTGGAAAGCGTGTTGACGAGGTTAACAAGATGGCAGAGCTCGGCACTCGCCTGGCTCACGTTGATGGTGGCGTGCCATGCTTGCTCATCACCCTGCCAGCACTCAACGAGAAGTACTTGGGACAACTCATCTACTTCTTTGAGAAGGCTTGCGGCATGAGCGGCTACATGCTCGGCGTCAACCCATTCAACCAGCCCGGCGTGGAGGCCTACAAGAAGAATATGTTTGCCCTCCTCAACAAGCCCGGCTATGAGGCTCAAAGCGCAGAACTTGCCAAGAGACTGTAATTAATGCACAATTCATAATGCACAATGCACAATTGGGCTGCGCCTTGAAATAATGCACAATCCCGAATGCACAATGCATAATTGGGCTGCGCCTTGCAATGATGCACAATCCCGAATGCACAATGCATAATTGGGCTGCGTCTTGCAATAATGCACAATGCTGAATGCACAATGCATAATTGAGCTGCGCCTTAATTAGAGCTCAAAAATAAATTTTACCGCCACTCTGCAAATAGGGTGGCGGTAATTTTTTTAATGGAAATAAAAATGAAAATCTTTTGGCAACAAGCCCAAGTTGGGCTGCGCCTCGGAAATTAAAATAAAAACTTCGTTTTTTATTTTGTATTTCTCTCGGCTTGCACTATCTTTGCATACAGAAAAAGCAGTTGACAATGGACATTAAGCAAACTATGAGAGAAATCCTGGCTGCCGAGAGTGAAGCGATACGCAACATTCCCGTCACCGACGGATATGAGAAAGCGGTGGAACTGATAGTGAAACGCGTGCATGAGAAGGGCGGCAAACTCGTGACTTCGGGCATGGGAAAATGTGGGCAGATTGCCGACAATATTGCCACAACATTCTCATCTACAGGCATTCCCGCCATCTTCCTGCATCCCAGTGAGGCACAGCATGGCGACCTGGGTGTGCTGCAGCCTGGTGACGTGATGCTGCTGCTTTCCAACTCAGGCCGCACCAGCGAGATTGTAGGCCTAGTGTCGCTGGCCAAAGAGCTATACAGCCAGATTCCCATCATCGTGATAACAGGCACACCCGAGAGCGAGTTGGCTAAGCTTGCCGACGTGTGCCTCGCCACTAGCGGCGCTCCTGAAGTGTGTCCGCTGGGACTTACTCCAACCACCTCGACCACTATGATGACCGTGATGGGCGATGTGCTGGTGGTAAACACGATGAAAGCCACTGGCTTCACACGCGAGGACTATGCCAAGCGTCATCATGGCGGCTACCTGGGCCGCAAAAGCCGCTTGGGCAGTTTATAGTTAATAGTTCACAGTTCTCTCTAATCCCTAATCGGCGCGAAGCGCTTTGCTTGTTTACTTGTCAACTTTAAAACTAAACAATAAAAACCTGATATAAGATGCGAAAAATCATTGCCATTGGAGAGTCGATACTCGACACTATTTATCAAAATCACCAGCCCGTGAGTTCCTTTGTTGGAGGCCGCGTGAGCAACGCTGCTGCTGCCCTAGGCGACCTGGGACTTCCCGTGTCGATGGTCAGCGAATGCTGTACCGACAAGGTGGGCGACTGGGTGGTGGATTTTTTTGAGAAACACCATGTTGACACTAAATCGATAGATCGTTATACCGACGGTTCCACACCCTTTGCCGCCATCTTCAAGGAGGACGGCGAGCAAGACAAGATAGTGAACTACGGCGAATATCCCGCCAATCGTTTCAGCGTGATATGGCCGCGTATCGACGAGGACGATATCCTGCTCTTTGGCTCCTACTATGCCATTGACCTGCCTCAGCGAGATAAACTATATGACTTGCTTAGTTATGCCGCCGAGCGCAAGGCAATCGTCATCTATCTGCCCGGTTTCCAACATGGCACGCCGTTTAACCTCACTAAGGTGATGCCCAGCATTCTTGAGAACTTTGAGGTGTCGAACATCGTCATTGACCATGCCAACGACATCAACACCATGTTCCCCGACCAGGACAGCGACAAGGTGTATAACAACCACATCAAGTTCTACGGTCCCACCTACATACACATCACCCCTGGCACCAGCGCCACCATCTATAAGGGCATTGACAAGACTGTGGTGCCATTCTCTTGCGAGAGCGACAACCACCTGGGTTGGCAGGCAGGATTCATTGCCGGCGTGATACACCAGCTCATCAAGCGCGGCATCAAGCACGGCGACATCGAATTTATGGAACCCGCAGTTTGGAGCGATGTGATGAATAGTGCTTTTGACTTTGCAGCTAATTGCGCAGCCAATGACAATAACGCTCTGAGTGCCGAATTTGCCAAAGATAACGCTTTACTACAGGAATAACCGATATAATTACCAACAATGAAGCCATTACTTTTAGAAGCCTCCTTTCCTAAATTGGTTAACGACATCACCGTTGCCAAGGCTCAAATCGACCAGCTCAACAAGATGCCCGATTTTGAGTCGATGAGCCGCGACAAGATGTTGGAGGTGAAGCTGTGGCATGTGTTATACCTTATTACCAACGGCCGCAGCGAGGATGCCGCACCGCTAATCGACACTCTTGTCTTTGACGAGAGTTATAGCGACATGCCGCGCCTCTATGTGAGCTGGCTATGGCTGGCGAGGATGACGATATTCATCTCCAACAGCGACTTTATGCTCGCCCTGGGAGCTGCAGAGAACGCTCTGCTGCAGATGGTGGAAATCACCAACAAGAAGAAGGAGGACTACTTGGCGATTCTCGCTTCGCTGCTCTATAACCTCGCCTCGGTGCACAACAGCATTGGTGATGGGGCAAGGGCCAAGAAGGAGCTCACCAAGTGCCAAAAGCTCTTTGAGCGTCTGGTCAAGAAGAATGAGCGCCGTTTCTCGCCTATGCTGCTTTATGCCATCGAGGCCTCGACGAGCATTATCACCTCCAAGACTCAGCAGATGAACGTACTTAAGCACTATGACGACGAGGTGAAACTCTACACCAGCATGCTCAATAATGGCGACAGCAAGAAGACGCGCGAGGCGCTCATCAACCTCGTCAACTCCCTTAAAAAGGAGGGCGACATCATGCTTGAGATGGGCAATGGACGCAATGCAGCAAAATATTACACCAAAGCGCTGCGCTACCAGAAGAAGGTGAGCAACCACATGGGACACAAGGAGCTCGTGCTCTCGATAGGTCTTGCCAAGGCCCTCAACAAGGTTGCAAACCGCCGTGACAGCGCCGAACAGCTGTTGCAGTCGCTCCATCCCCTCGCCAAGCGCCTCAAAGCCACTAACGAAATGATAGAAATAGAAAACCTCCTTAACAACAAAAATAAGAACACCAATATAATGACGCTCTTGAAGAGCATATTTTAGTAAGTGTTAAGTTTTAAGGGTTAAGTGTTAAGTGCGCGAGGCGCACAGGAAAACTGATAACTGAAAACTAGATATCTATGTCAACCGAATTACATAACAGTATCTCAATAGAGCTTCCTCATGTGAAGGGACTTAAGGTGGGTATTGTGGCGGCTCGATGGAACAGTCAAGTTACTGAGCCCCTGCTCAACGGTGCTGTTGACCGCATCATTGAGGCAGGTTACAGCCGTGACGACATTACCGTGCAACGTGTGCCGGGCACAGTGGAACTTACCTTCGGCGCAGCGCAGATGGCGAAGAGCGGCAACTTCGATGCCATTATAATGATAGGCTGTGTGATACGTGGTGGCACACCACATTTCGACTATGTGTGCGACAACGCCACTCAGGGTTGCGCTATGCTTAACGCCACCCAAGACGTGCCAATCATCTTCTGTGTGCTCACTACCGATGATGAGCAGCAGGCCCTAGACCGCGCTGGTGGCGCCTTGTGCAACAAAGGCACCGAAGCCGCCGAAGCCGCAATAGAGATGGCAGCACTGGCAAGGAATTACAAGAAATAATTATAACTCTCAAAACTACATAGCTATGAAGAAATCATTATTACTCACATTGTTTGCGCTGATGGCTGTAGGGGCTACTGCAGCGACTTATCCTGCAAGTTATTATACACTTGCGCCCGAGACTACTACGCTCGTGGGCGACGTGAATTGCGACCAGGTGGTTACCGCTGCCGACGTAACAGAAATTTATAGTTATCTGCTCAATGGCAATACAGCTTACTCTAACACCTGCGACGTGAACAATGACGGAAGCGTGACAGCTGCCGATGTGACAGCGGTCTATGATGTGCTACTCAACGGCAGTAGTGGATCATCGACAACTATCACGATGAATGAATACATAAGCGCCACTTCATCGGGCACGCCAACTAAACATGTTTGGAAAAACACCGAGGATGTCATCTACATCACGCTCGATGGTGTGGAGGAGAACATGTATGTGCTCGTGCGCAGTGGCGGCAAGTGGACACTCAAGGACATCAACGGCAGCAACAAGGCTGGTTTTAAGACCAATGGAACAATCAAGGCCATGTGGGTGCGTGGCGCCAACTGGTCTTCAGACCAAGTGGGCGACCTCAACATCCCGCAAGACTTAGCATTCGGCTCCGGCTCATACTCCTGCAGCAACAATACAGTGAGCATCAATTTGCCTCTTGAGCTATATGAGAGCAAAATCATCCTCGGTGGAAACAATGTCAACACATCCACAGCTATGACTTATTGCCAACACATAACAAGCCTGCAAAGTATCAACGGTTTCATCAACGGCAGTGGTGTGGATAACGAATATGCCACTACCTCACCCAAGGCTAAGTTGATTAACGGTCAATATGTGATTTATGCACGCCACGAGGATATCAACAGCTCAGGAAATACAGTATTCCATGTGACGTTGCCCGACACGCGCAGCTTTAGGTACACCGCCAACTTTAAGTTCAATCCAGGACAAGACTACACCATTATGAACCCTGGACCTGGTACGACGGGATGGACACGCGACTTTGTAATAGGATATAGTAATTCAGCTTATAGCCATGATTACGAATTCATTGCACTTAATGGTAATGGTTCCACCAATCAAATAACAATTCCTGTGGGATACGAATTGAATCTCGTGCCTAAGGAGGGAAGTTTAACGATATATGAGGGAACTGTCCAAAACCTTCAGGTTTCTAACACCACGTGTGTCACCACCTACAACAGTGTGTTTGCCACGCCTACCATTTGTGCCAAAGAAGTGGGATCCTCTTATGTGTATTTCAAATACACAACCCTCTATGGAGACACCTACAACTACAGCATCAAAGTCACGGTAAATCCCTCTATCTGGCTTTATGGATATACAACTAAAAACGGCAAAAATGTGCCTACCATCTATTTTAACAAGAATGGCACTTCGGCTCCTAAAATCGGCGATGACACAGGCAATCAGGAAGTGGCATCATTCTCAATGAGCAAGGGCCATGCCGCAGCCATTGTTAAGGGATCCAGCACTTGCAAAGTCTTCAAGAGTACTGGACCATATTACTACGGAAGCTATAACGAGAGATACGACATTGGATTACCCGCCACAAAATGGGTGTATATGGATCCCGATGAGAACATTTATTACAACAAGGCATCATCATCGGGAGAGTATAATTATGTTATGAAGAATAACACGGTAATGCTTACAAGCTCTAATGCAAACCGCCCGTTTAGCAATTTCAAAGTTGACTACACTACTGGAAAAATAGCTTGCTTGAGCAGTTTTAACTATAGTTCCGAGCTTTACATCTTGGGAACAGGCTTAGTGAGGAGCGATTATGGCTATAACAACTTGCAATGGGGACCAAATGGCACCAGCACCGGCGAAAGGGTTACTTATAGCTATAATTATGCTTTCAGTAACGACCGCTTGATTCTTAGGGTGCACCGTCAAAAAACCCAATTTGGAGAACACGACAATGAGATGATATATACCAACAATTACTATGTCTACACTTACAGCTCCCTCGGTCAGCAATTGTCATCGCCCACGTTCAACCAGAATGGATTTAGTTATTCAGTGTTTTATGACGGCAACACTTTATTCTGTGTCTCTAATAGCTCGAATGGCCAGTTCACTACTACTGTGGGTAATAGCGTTAATACTGTAACTACCAACAAAAAGGGTATTTGCGAAATTGGCTATAAGGACGGATATGTCTATGGAGTGCGCTGCGTGAATGAGTCAGGAAAGTCTATTTACTACTTCTTCTTTGGCACTCTCAGTCAAGTGCTCAACAATACATGCACCGAGATAAACTTGGGAGAATATCCCGGCTTCAATCTTAACGGCATTTTCTTCGAGACTTCTAAGAATTGATAAACAATAAAATAACTGATGACTATTAACGAGGCGCAAGAACGCGTGGACCAGTGGATAAAGACCTATGGGGTGCGCTATTTCAATGAGTTGACCAATATGGCGATACTCAGTGAGGAGGTGGGAGAGGTGGCACGAATCATCGCGAGGCGCTATGGCGAGCAGTCGTGCAAGCCCAGCGACGAGGACAAGGACCTGGGCGATGAGCTTGCCGATGTGCTGTGGGTGGTGATGTGCCTAGCCAACCAGACTGGCGTGGACCTCGATGCTGCCCTTGAGCGCAACTTCGCCAAGAAGACTCAGCGCGATAGCCACAGGCACCAAAAGAATGAGAAATTGAAGTAGGAAGTACAAAGGGTTTTACATCTCACTTCTTGTCCTCTTAAATATGAACTATTAACTATAAACTATAATTTCTATGGCTGAACAAATTCAAAACAAGTATTTGGCTGCTATCAAAGGCAGCAACGTGATTGAAGACGACGCTAAGGTAAAGGCCGAAGTGGAAAAAATTATCGAGGAACACGCCGCCGAGAACAACACTCGCGAGGTGCAGGAATTCCTTCTTAACACCGTGGACCTTACCACACTGAGCACTACCGACAGCGAGCGCAGCGTGGCAGCTTTTACTCAAAAGGTGAACGACTACTGGCGCAACTATCCCGACTACAAGAATGTGGCAGGTATCTGCGTGTATAGCAACTTCGCCCAGGTGGTACGCGCCAACCTTGAGGTGAGCGACGTGGATGTAGTGGTGTGCAGTGCCAGTTTCCCCGCTTCGCAGGCACATCTGGAGACCAAAATAGCAGAGACCGCTCTTGCTGTTGCCGACGGCGCCGATGAGGTGGACATCGTTATCAACATGGGCTACTTCCTTGATGAGGCTTATGAGGAGCTGTGCGACGAAATCAGCGAGATTAAGCACGCCTGCCACGGCAAGATGCTTAAGGTGATTCTTGAGACTGGCTGCCTTGAGACTGCCTCCAACATCAAGAAGGCGTCAATCCTCGCAATGTACTCGGGTGCCGACTTCATCAAGACTTCTACAGGCAAGATGTATCCTGGTGCTTCGCTCGAGGCTGCCTATGTGATGTGCCAGTGCATCAAGGAGTACTACGAGAAGCACGGTGTGATGGTGGGATTCAAGGCTGCTGGTGGCATTCGCACCACTGAGGACGCAGTGAAATACTACACCATCGTGAAAGAAGTGCTCGGCGAGAAATGGCTCGACAACCGCTACTTCCGTATCGGTGCCTCAAGCCTCGCCAACGCCCTCTTCCAGTCCTTCACCGGCACCGACAAGAAGGTGTTTTAATAATGCATAATTTATAATGCACAATGCATAATCTAGAATGTCTAGAATTTCTAGATTATCTAGCGTCATTCCACGCACTTAACACTTAAAACTTCACACTTAACACTTATATTATGAAGCTTTTTCTCCTTGATGCCTATGCGCTGATTTTCAGGGCTTATTATGCGCTGATGCGCAACCCTCGGTTCACGTCCAGTGGGATTAACACGTCGGCAATCTTCGGGTTTGTCAACTCTTTGCAGGATGTCCTGAAGAAAGAGCGGCCCACGCATATCGCTGTGTGCTTCGACCCTCCTGGCGGCACATTCCGCCATGAGGCGTATAAAGAGTACAAGGCTAACCGCGACGAGACTCCAGAGGACATCAAGCTCGCAGTGCCTTACATCAAGCGCATTATCAAAGCCTATAACATCCCAGTGATTGAGGTGCCTGGCTTTGAGGCCGATGATGTTATAGGAACTCTGGCGCATCTTGCTGGCGAACACGGGTTTGAGACTTACATGATGACACCCGACAAGGACTTCGGGCAGCTCGTTACTGAGAAAGTGAAAATATACCATCCAGGCCGCAAGGGCAGAGAGGTGGAGATACAAGGCGTCAAGGAGATAAATGCTAAATATGGTTTCACCAGTCCGTTGCAGGTTATTGATTTGCTTGCTCTTCAGGGCGATGCAGTTGATAACATCCCTGGTTGCCCTGGAGTGGGAGAGGTAACTGCAAAGAAACTGGTTCGCGAGTTTGGCTCGGTAGAGAATCTGCTTGCCAACACCGACAAACTTAAAGGCGCTCTTCATCGCAAGGTCACCGAGAATGTTGAGCAGATTAAGTTCTCTAAGTTCCTCGCCACCATCAAGACCGATGTGCCAGTGGAGTGGGATGAGGAATTGCTACGTCGCAAGCCCGCCAATATGCATGCGTTGGCCAAGGTGTTTAAGGAGCTGGAGTTCCGCACCCTGGCGGTGCGCATCATCGAGCATGGCGAGGCTAATGTGGGTGTGAAAAACGCCCCCGCGCCAGCCGAGGCCTTGAAAAATGTGTCGCGAGCCGAACTAGAGATTGTAAACCATCCCAAGAAGGACCCAGGTCAACCGTCGCTCTTTGACGCACTTGACACAAAAGACATTGCTCAACTGCATCCTGAGGTGATTGAGATGGACAATATCGATTCTCATGAGCACGACTACCGCTTGGTTGCTGACGACAGCGAGGCAGCACAACTCGTGGAGAAACTCATTGCCGCCGGCGAGCCAGTTGGAGTGTGTCTCGTGGCCGATGGCGAGGAAGCGATGCGCGCCCACCTTGTGGGCTTGGCGGTGAGCAGTGAGCGCTACAAAGCCGCCTTCATGCCACTCGATGATATGGGGTGGATGATGAGCGCCGTGTCGCCGCTCTTTGACGGAAAGGTGCAGCTGGTGAGCAACGACATCAAGCGCGACATTGTGATGCTCAACAAAGTGGGCATCAACTATCGTGGCGACTACTACGACACTGCCGTTGCCCACTACCTGCTCCAGCCCGAGCGCAGTCACAGCACTAGGCTTATTGCCGAGGATTTGCTCAAGTATCAGGCTATCAATGCCGAGAGTTTGATTGGGGCAAAAGGCAAGAAGCAGAAGAAGTTTGCCGACGTCAAGCCTGAGAAGCTGATCAACTGGGCGTGCGAGATGGCTGACCTAGCCCTTGCCCTAAAGCCTGAACTTGACAGACGTCTGGAGGAAAACGGCATGACGCATCTGCTCACCGACATTGAGATGCCACTGGTGCGCGTGCTTGCAAGTATGGAACTTGCTGGCGCACGTATTGACGAGAAAGCTCTTGCCGAGTATTCGGTTAAACTCACTGAGCAGGTCGATGCCCTCGACCGTGAGTGCCACAAGTTGGCGGGTATGGAGTTCAACACCGCCTCACCAGCACAGGTAGGGGAGGTGCTCTTCGGGCATCTGAAAATTGACGCTAAAGCCAAGAAAACCAAGACGGGCCAGTACTCCACCACCGAAGAGGTGCTGATGAAACTGCGTGACCGCCATCCGCTTGTGGATAAGATTCTGGAGTTAAGAGGTTTGCGCAAGTTGCTCTCCACCTACGTTAATGCTTTGCCGGCACTTGTTAATCCCCGCACAGGCCGCATCCACACTACTTATAACCAGACTGTCACCGCTACAGGCCGCCTGTCGTCGGTGAACCCCAACTTGCAGAACATTCCCGTGCGCAGCGATGATGGTAAGGAGATACGCCGCGCCTTCATTCCTGCCGACGGTAACGTGTTCTTCAGCGCCGACTATTCGCAGATTGAACTGCGCCTTGTCGCCGACCTGAGCAACGACAGCACTATGCTCGACGCTTTTGCCAAAGACGAGGACATCCACGCTATCACAGCTGCCAAGATTTATCACGAGGACCTTGACAAGGTGACTGGCGACCAGCGCCGCAAGGCTAAAACAGCCAATTTCGGTATCCTCTACGGCATCTCGGCCTTTGGCTTGAGTCAGCGCCTCAATATTCCGCGCAGCGAGGCTAAGATGCTGATTGAAGGCTATTTCGAGACCTTCCCCAAGGTAAAGGAATACATTGAGAGGAGCGTGGCACAAGCGCGCGAGAAAGGCTATGTGACCACTCTCTTTGGCCGCCGACGCATGTTGCCCGACATAAACTCACGCAACGCCGTGGTGCGCAGCTTCAGCGAGCGCAACGCCGTCAACGCCCCCATACAGGGCACTGCAGCCGATGTCATCAAGATAGCGATGATAGCCATCTACCGCCGCTTTGAGGAAGAAGGCATCCGTTCAAAAATGATACTGCAAGTGCACGACGAGTTGAACTTTGACGTTATCCCAAGCGAACTTGAAAAAGTTACACAAATCGTTGTCACCGAGATGGAAAATGCCTATCACGGCAGAGTGAAACTCACAGCCAGCCACGGCGCCGCCAGCAATTGGCTCGACGCGCACTAAATTAATGCATAATTCATAATGCACAATGCATAATTGGGGTGGCAATTTATATTCTACCGAATATAGATGTTTTTTGTGGTAGAAATTGCTTTACACTTAAAGAAGTTATCTAATCACCGGCCAATGGAAAGCCTTTAGTTTTTTCTCTAGGGCTTTTTCTTGGCCGTTGACGTAGTGGTTGACGAGGGCGTGAAATTGTGGGGAGTGGTTCATGTGGGTGAGGTGAGCGAGTTCGTGGCAGATGATATATTCTATGAGGTCTTGGGGCAGGAACACCAGGTTTCCAGAGAGTTGGATTACGCGCTTGGGCGTGCAGTGGCCTAGTTTGCGCAGTCCGCGCCCTATCTCAAAACGCTCAGGCGCCACTCCCAGGCGTTCAGTAACCTTTTGTGCCAGCGGCAGCAGTCTAGCGGCTTCGTTGTGAGCCACCATTTTCAAGGCTTTAGATATCCATTCCTTACTGCTGAGAGTGGTGAGGTCAATGCCTTGCGGCACGCTGGCAGTCACTACATTCTCGCTCTTGCTGAATATTATCTTGTCGCGAAACTTGGCCTGCTCACCAATCACAATTTTGAAGCCATAGCAATCTATCACCTGCCCGATGTGGTAGGCGAGTTCATCTCTAGTCTGGTTTTTGCGTAATTTTGGTCGCATCTCGTTGAGCACCTTCTCTATATGAGACGATGAGGTGCCAGGAGGCACGTTCATAAATAGACTGCCGCCCTTCCACCGCATGGTGATGTTGCGCATATTTCTCCGCACCGTGATAAATACTTTCCCAAATTCCTTGTCGTCGAGGTAGAACATATTTCTTGTGAATCGTGATCGGGATCGTGAACGGGATCGTGAACGATTTCCCTCAATTCCTAATTAGGCATAAAAAAGCATTATCTTTGGTCGGCTCCCCACAGGAGTTTCTCGCGGAGGGCATTGGCAAAGTTGTGGTCATGACGTTGGAGCACGGTGAGGCGGTAAGGGGCGCGCGCTATCTTCACTGTTGTGCCGCTAGGCAGAGTCATTGCCATGCCATCGACACTGACCTGTATCCACTTCGCCCTAGTGTTGATGGTGACTTCTATCAAGGAGTCTTCGTTTACCACGATGGGTCGCATGGTGAGTGAATGGGGAGAGATAGGGGATAGCACCAGACAACTAGTTGAGGGGTTGATGATGGGGCCGCCCACGCTCATATTGTAGGCAGTTGAGCCAGTAGGTGTACTTATTACTAGACCGTCGCCCTTATAGGTGGTGAGCATGGTACCATTGATGGTGGTGGGTATAGAAATCATCGAGGTGGTGTCCTGACGCAAGATGGCTATCTCGTTGAGTGCCACCACGTCGTCGCAGGCTTTGCCGTCAATTTCCAGTAGTTGCAGCATGGTGCGCTGCTCGCGTAGGCACTCACCGCGCGCAATCATCTCGATGATGTCGCTAGCCTCGTTGATGCGTCCAGCGGTAAGATAGCCCAGGTGCCCCGAGTTGATGCCCACTACGGGAGTGTTGTGAGCTGCTAGCCTTGCGGCATTTCTCAACATGGTGCCATCGCCACCAATGCTCACCGCCAGCGATGCGCCCTGGAACGTTTTGCGGTCGAACTCCCACTCTTGGTCCACTTTAATTCCCAGCGACCTGAGATATCGCGCAAAGTCTCGCTCCACAATGAGCGTGAAATCCTCTTTCTTGTGCAGGAAAGTGATGAGGTCGCTCAGCTGGTCCTTGTATTTCTCCTGATAACTATTGCCAAATAATGCTATTTCCATTGTAAATGCAGTGTTTTAGCCACCTTAATGGCCGTAAATGTGTGAAAAACGTTGAAAAAACTTTTTAAAGTGCTATTTTGTTTTCATTTCTCACTAATATCTTCTACTTTTGTATCACAATAATTGTGGTATCTCATATCAGACGGCAAAATTAATAATTTTTGCTCACATTTATGCACTAATATGAGAAAACAACACGTTATAAATTATTATAGCTAAGTTTTTATGGTAAATCTCAGCGTTAATGTAAATAAGGTTGCGACATTGCGTAATGCTCGCGGCGGCAATATGCCCAACGTGCTGCAAGTGGCTCTTGACATCGAGCGATTTGGCGCCGACGGCATCACCGTGCATCCACGCCCCGACGAGCGTCACATCCGTCGAAGCGATGTCTATGAGCTCAAGCCGGCGTTGCACACCGAGTTCAACATCGAGGGTTTCCCCGACAAGCGATTTATGGATATGGTGCTTGAGGTGCGCCCTCACCAGGCCACTCTAGTCCCCGATGCTCCCAGCGTGCTCACTTCATCGCAGGGATGGCCAGTTGCCGAGAATATGGATTTCCTCAAGACTGTGGTTGCGCGACTCAAAGAAGCCGGCATAAGGGTGAGCATCTTTGTAGATGCCACTGAGGAACGTGTGCGTCAGGCAGCAGAGGCAGGTGCCGATAGGGTAGAGCTATATACAGGTCCCTTCGCCCAGATGTTCACTACCTCTCCCGACCAGGCTGTTGCGCCTTATCACAATGCGGCTCTCGTGGCTCACGAAGTGGGATTGGGACTGAATGCTGGTCATGACCTCAACCTGCTCAACCTCAAGTTCTTCAAAGACAATGTGCCTTACCTTAACGAGGTGTCGATAGGCCACGCCCTTATCAGCGATGCTCTATACTTGGGACTTGAGAAAACGGTGAAGGCTTATCAACAATGCTTGATTTAATGCATAATTAAGAAAAAACTCTCCCCTCTTAACTCTTCCCTCTTCCCTCTCTCCTGAACACAAAACGAGATATTTGAAACGAAAAATAATAACTAACAAATAAGACACAATCATCATGACATTTTTAAACGTGATACTTGCCGCTGAGGCGGCATCGCAGGGTGCACAGAGTGCCCAGTCACTATCGGTATGGGATCTCACATTGAAGGGCGGATGGCTAATGATTCCGTTGGCATTGCTGCTGCTCGTGAGCATCTACATTTTCTTTGAGCGACTCTTTGCCACCAGCAGGGTAACAAAGGCCGACAACAACTTCATGCAGCAAATTAAGAACCTTATCCAGGCTGGCAAGATTGACGAGGCTAAGCAGTTGTGCGAAACCACCAATACCCCTTATTCTCGCATGATTGAGAAAGGCGTGAGCCGCATTGGCCGACCCATGAACGACGTGCTCGTGGCTATCGAGAATGTGGGTAATATGGAAGTCGCCAAGATGGAGAAAGGCTTCAACTGGCTCGCTACTACCGCCGCTGGAGCGCCAATGATTGGTTTCTTGGGAACTGTTACTGGTATGGTGCGTGCGTTCTATCAGCTCGCCAGTGCTGGCCAAAACAGCAACGTGAGCCTGCTCGCCAGCGGTATCTACGAGGCCCTCGTGACCACCGTTGCCGGTCTTGTGGTAGGTATCTTGGCGCTGTTTGCCTATAACTACCTCACCTCTCGCGTGAACAAAATCATGAACCGCCTCGAGCGTAGCACTATGGAGTTTATGGACTTGCTCAATGAGCCAGCCAAGAAGTAAAAAACTCAGCAATCATGGCACTAAAACGACAACACGAAACACTGTCGATGTTCAGCATGGCATCAATGACCGACGTCATTTTCTTGCTGCTCATCTTCTTCCTGGTGACATCGACGTTTGTGTTCCCCTCGGCGATGGAGGTGAACCTGCCGCAAAGCAGTCAGCAGACCGCCATAAAGCCTACTACGCGCGTCTACATTGGCGAGGACGGTAAGATATTTGCCCAGCAAAACACTGAGACCACGCAAGGCGACCTCAAGGAGATTTCGTCGCCCGAAGAGCTCAGGGGATTTATGCAGGCCGTCAAGGAGAGCGACCCATCGCAATATATAGCGCTTCATGCCGATGAGGCAGTGCCTTATGGCAAGATAGTGGAAATCCTTGAGATGGGCACGCAAGTTGATATCAAGGTGGTGCTCGCTACCAAACCAAGTTCGGGCGATTATAAGGCTCCCGATGCCGCAGCACAAACCGATGCTGAACAGCCTGTCCAGTCAGAGCCTGCTACATCACCCGCACCTGTGGCCAATGGCAACACTACAGTGACTACCATTCCTGGTGACGCCAACACGGCACCTAACACCAACACTTCACAACCACAAACTACTGTCACTGTGCAGTAAAGTTTTTCAGAGCAACTAAATGGCAAAAGACAACGATAATAAAAGCAAACTTCTCTCAGCACTGATTACATTACTGTTGGGAGGTGGCATTGTCGGCACTCTGTTGGTCACAAGTCTGAACTACGAGTATCCGCCAAAAGATGCCTTGCTGCAGCAGTTGCAAGAACCCATTGACTTTGGCGCTGAGGATGAGGAATTTGTGGAGTTTGAGGAGATGCTTGCCGATGCTAATAATGAGCCAGCAGATCTTGGGATGCAAATAGAGGAGGAGCTACCTACTGAACAAAATCCCGCACAAGAGGCAGGGCAAAACGAGATGGACAATCAAGGCGCCGTCAACGAGCCCCCGCAACCTCCTGTTTCCACCAAGAGCGAATCGCCCATGAAGGTGCCTGAGCCTGCTCCTAAAAAAGAGACAAAGCCTCAGAAGGAAACCGCTCCCGAAGCTCCAAAACCCAAAAGCAAAGGAGAGACAAAACCAGAGACTCCTCCCACTAACAACTCAAAACCCGAAGCCCCGAAGAAGGCTCCAAACGCTGTGGAGAATGCCTTCAACAAAGGCAACAATGGTGGCACACCAGGCAGCAACACTAACGGCACCATGAGCAAACCAAGCATTGGAGGCGGACTTGGTGGATACACCGAGGCCAATTTCCCCACTGCTCCTTGCCCAGGGCCTGGAACTGTGGTGATGCAAGTGGTGGTAAGTTCTACAGGCAAAGTCACAAAAGCCACAGTTGTTGGCGGCACACTCAGGAGTAACTCTAGGGCGTGCGATATATGCCGAGGCTTAGCGTTAAGATCTACCTTCCGCGTGCCTAAAAACACCATGGTAGAACGAACAGGAACATTAACTTACACAGTAAAGTAAGGATACAGTTTCTTTCATAATCAAAGTATTTATGTTAGAAGGTGGTATTGCAACATTGAGCAATACCACCTTCGGTTGTTTCTCTTTTCCGCAAATCTTTTACTATATTATAATATTATACGAACAAATCGTCCATCGTAATTACATTTTGGAAAAAACCGGAATAAGCATTATGTTTTAGTCCGTAGGTTGTGACTAAGGTGGTGTGAATAGATTTCTTGCATTTGGTCTCTTCAATAAATGTGGCGACTTTGTTGCGTAAATCTGTGTCATATTTCTTTGTAATTTCAAATTCATTTATAGAGAATTTCATTTCACACAAGTTTATCACTCTGTCGGCGCGGTCTATTACGAGGTCAATTTGAGCACCAGGGATTGACTCCTTGCTGCGCCATGGTGCCTGATTTGTACGCACACCAGTAATGCCTAAAGCGTTCTTTATAGGCTCAATGTGAGTTGTGCATACACTCTCAAAAGAGAACCCTCTCCAGGCCTGAATGGAAGGCAGCAGTTGGGAGTCGCTCCAGAAGGTGGGACTAATTCCTTTTTTATCATTTACAAAGGTCATATAAAACAGCACAAAATTATCTACAAGCCTGTAGTGGATGTTGCGTTTAGAACCATTGTAATGTAGATAAGGTTCAATAAAACTGCTGGCTTCTAGTCCTTTGAGAATTGCAGACAATGCACCTCCGTAGGGCAGCCCAGTGGCATCAGCGATTTCTTTTCGTGTAAATCCCTCACGCTTAGTACTCAATAGTTTCAGCACTGTTGAATAAGCATGAGGAGTACTATACAATGAATTCATCAACCTGTCAAATTCCAATTTTAATCGGCCATTTTTTGCAAAAAACAAAGTGTCAATGTTTTGCGCAAGACTAAGGCCTGAGTTTATAAATGATAAATAATAAGGAATACCGCCCATTATCATGTAGCATTGCACCTGGTCGTAGCGGTTCATTACAACATTTTGGCTTTCAAAATAGAGTTCACATTCTTTTAGCGTGAATGGTGTCAAGAGAATCTCAGCAGTAATGCGACCATAAAGCCCGCCATAGTTATTTAGTAATTTGTCGTTAATCCAAGTCGTTGCCGAGCCGCATACCACCAGCATCAAGTAATCTTGTGCTGAGGCCCAATTGTTCCAGAAATGCTCAAAAGCAGTAACAAAGCCACTGCCCTTAATATCCATCCAAGGCAGTTCATCGAAGAATACCAACAAGCGCCCATCATTTTGTTTATGCTTATGTGTTATAAGTTTTTGCAAGCATTGGAAAGCCTCAAACCAGTCTATTGGCGCCTGGTCCATGATGGCGCCTTGGTTTTGAAGTGATACATAGAATGCTCGCAGTTGATAGTCGATTAATTTGTTTTCTTCAAATTCTGAGGGTGACAATGCGGTGTGCAAGAAGGAGATCCTGTCGTTAAACAAGTTCCTTACAAGAAAAGTTTTACCTATTCGCCTACGACCATAGACCACGACAAATTCTGCCTTTTTAGAACGATACAATTTCTCTAACTCGGCTATCTCATGTTTTCTGCCTACAATTTCTGCCATTTTGATTGTGTTTTTTATTTGCCACAAAATTAGTAAATTATCTTTTTATGGCAAATTTTTTAGGCATTTTTCTGCCACGAAATAGTGTTTTTGGTCGTTCGTGGCAGAATTAAGGGCATGATGCCTTTCCAGTTGCCACATTGTTTTCAATAGATGCTTTAATTATGACAGGTATTCCATACCCCAAATGTTGATTGTTTAATAACTTTTGGGGCGCTAGACATTATGCTGCATAGATAAGTGTTGGTGGGCTTTTTCAGGGATTTTACCACGCAAAATGACCAATAAGCTCCAATTGACCGTATTTTATGAATAAAGCGGCTGGTTCACTCCAGCCGCTTTGTTGTGAATATGGCAGAAAAATGATTATGTCCCTGCCAAACAAGTTGTGAGAAGAATTATTTTTCGGTAGTGAAGTTGCATTACTTATATCAAATACCATCACCCTCACAGCCAATATCATCAAAATTGTTTACATGATATATCGCTATAAGTTTTTGTTGGTCATCATCGAAAACTTTAACATCAAATGGATAATTTGAAGAGTCAAGTGATTCCATAATAGATTCTCCATCCCATTCATCAAAAGGAATCATCTCATCTTCTATATACTCTTTTAAAGAGTCAAAACCTTCACTATTAATTGCGCAGATTTCACAAAATTGCATAAACGACATCCCTTTTATATCTTCTTCGATGGCATAATACACGTCGTATTCTGTTCCAATTAATGGGTATAATTCCCCACATTCTGCATCACATATTTTGTTCACAACATCATATCTTTCTCCAAAAAAATATCTGTCTTGAAGTCCCAACCCCATACTGTAGCCAAGAGGACTATCACTTTCATTATGGGCAATACAACAAAACAATTCTTTGTTTGGAAGATTACTCAAAACACCTTTATGAAAGTGGATTTCTGCTTCCTTTTTATTCGGAATATCATCTGTAATTATTTCTTCAACTGCCTCTGATTCTACTTCACGTTCTTTTCTTCCATAGGCCACAAATTGTTCCATATCGGTCTTGCGGGCTTGGCGTTTGATTTTTGCCACACTCTCGAGGGTGACGCCGCTTAGCACCTGTACCCAATCGTCAACGGTAAAGACCTTGACTTTCAGATTGAGCTCATTCTCGAATGCTTCCTCGAACTTGCCAACAGTGCGGCTAGTTCGACATTCTAATTCTCCTATTTTCGCTCCGAGCGACGCCAAGGTCACATCATCTTCAGCTTTGTTGCGACCATCATAGATGCGCAGCGTTCCGCCAATTTCGCTGGCAAACTGATTCTTCAGATCGCCAACTGTTGTTGTCTTTGTGATTTTAAATTTTGCCATAATAGATTGTTTTGTTTATGTTATTTAAAAATGCTACTCAATGCGGTGTGCATCAAAATCAACTTTAAAGTTTCGCTTGTCTTTCTTTAAATTCTTCATCCCATATCTCGCTCTTGCAGTCGATTAGTGCAGGACAATTACTAGGAGTGAAATCGGGCAACACTGAGCATCGCATCCCGATGTGGCCTTGCTCGTCTGCATTCATCTTATCGGGATAAATATAGCAAAGGTCGCTTTTCATCATTGACCTCAAAATACTACGGTGGTCATCAAACTGTGGGTCATCGGGGAGGCTGTCAACATTGTCAAGCAATAACACTTTAATATCGCCGTTTACGAATGGAAGTATGACACCCTGCTCAAAAGTGCGATATGGTGAGGAAATAAATACCGTCATGTCAAAGTACTCCACCCCATCTCCAATCTCTTCCTTAAGTTTTTCCAAATCCACTTCGTTGTCGGAATCGATAAGCAAAACAGGAAATGATGAGTTTTTCACACTATTTACAAAGAATTCTTTGATTAAGTCAACTACCGCAATGCGTTCCACAATTTGGTCCGCTTTGTTCATAAGTTCATCTACGTCTAAAATACTCATAATTTCAATTATTTAAAATTTTAGTTACGCATATAAATAACAAATGTGGTGAGAAAATTTAGTTGTCAACGAAAAAAGATTTTACAAGTTGATGGATTTTCGGTTATCTCAAGGTGGAATTTAGTCTTATCTTCAACATTGACATTGGTAGGCTCCACCTTGATGCCATATTGCTTGGCGTGCTCCACAAGTAACAATGGCCTTCAAACTGAGGATAACCGTTATATTAAGGAACTCCACCCCATCTCCAATATTATCCTTATGTTTCTCCAAATCTACCTCTTTGTAATGGTCGATAAGCAAAATAGGAAATAAAGAGTTTTTCACTCTTATAATTCTTTGCTTAGGTAATCATCTGGATACCACCTTCTTTATAGGCAAAGAAAGCTGTGTCATCGACAATGAACATAATTCTGTCAGCAAACGAATCTTCCCATTCATAGGATAATTCATGTCGGTTGCCTCCATCGTGGAACTCGTTTAATGCCGAGCCAATGACACCAGTGATGACTTTTAAATTCTCGGCCCCATAATATCCATTAATATGAGTTGCTTGGATAAAACGAAAATCTTCTAGTTCTTTGAATCTTATGAAGAATTTGGCCATTGATTGAACTAAGGCAGCCATACCTTCACAAATCACGCAAGCATTTTCTCCTCCATTATAGATGACAACACCTACGGCTGGATATTCAGCAAACTCCATGTCATTGATGTCGTCTTTAAGATTGACATCTATATATTTTATCACGATAGTTGGGGTGTGCTTGGGCTCTTTATTTGTCATTAGAAGTTGTGTTTTTGTGAAGCAGAATGATATTGTTTTTTTATATCTGTTTTATTTCAAGCCAACACATATCGGATATTCCTATTTTGACATCAATCCCATAACGCAATTTAATTGCATTCTGTATGTCTTCTCTACTTGGACCTTTCCAAACGGAATCAACCACTACATCAAAACTTGCGCCTTTAGGAAGTTTCCCAATTTGGCTCTTTGTTGTTACTTTATACAAACTTGGCATAATGAAAATAATTAATATAACGCCTACTCTTTTTATCGGATTTTCGGTTTCCTCCGTTTATTATAGTTTTCTTTCTCTTAATAGTTTCTTTCTCTTAATGGAACGAACATCAAGGTCTCTAAAAATGTAATACATCATAAAACATTGCGAATCAACGTTTAAGTTTATGCTAATAGAGCTTTTTCATAAAAACCAAATGTAAGCACAGCCCAAGCACGCTTGATTTTGCATTAGGTTTACAATAATTTCCAAAATGTCGCAGATTGTTTTCAATCTGATTGCAAATATACAACAATTATTTCAACTTCTCGCAATTTTGGGCGAAAAAATTGATTTTGTGATAATTTGAGGAATCTTATTATAGTAAAAAATGTGGCTAAACAGATTGTGCTGCTTAACCACAGTATTGTTTTTCGTAAGAAATCAAGATCTAGAACTCCACTCCGGCTTTTAGGAAGAAGTTGTGGAAAAGGGCGCTTTTGTCGAGGTAGGAGCTTCCGCTTTTGTCGGGGATGGCGCCTGGTGTGTCGCCGGTGCACCACAGTTTGTAGTGAGCGGTGTGGAGGGCATATCCCACTCCCACGTTAAAAGAGAAAAACTGGTTGCTCTTGAAATGGTAACCGATGCTTGGTGATGTGTAGAAGCCTTTGTGGTTGATGAAAGTGGCGCCCACCTTGAGGCTTACCCATGGCGTGTTCTGGCTCTCGTTCTTGAAGCTGTAGCGTCCTTCGGCATAGATTGGAATGAAAGGATAGCGCCAGTTGGGGTCGTTGTCCTCGGGCTGAGCCTTATCGGTGCGTTTCGGATAAGTGCTCAATATGGGTTTAAAATTGTGTATGCCGATACCCGCACCCAAATAGGTCTTAGGTGTGAAGGCATATCCAAAAGATGTCTCAATAAGCCAAAAGTCGTTGCGAGGCTCGCCCACACCAAGCGAATAACCCAAGTCAATGAATCCGCGGAATTTGGCGGTATCGTAGTTCTTCTTGCGCGCCTGGTGCTCGATGTAGTTGACTTCGTTCATCGAGTAGGTATATTTCATGCCGTCGGTGGTCACGATTTCCACCTGTTGCTCGTTGCGTGAGGTGATGGTGCCTTCAATGGTCTGCCCGTTGCGCAGATGAATGGTCGATTTCTTGCTAGCGTCATCGCCAGCAGTTATTGGTAAGACGATGGCAACCGCCATCATTAAGGTTAAGACTAATTTTTTCATAGTTAATAATTTATATTTGAGAGTTTATAGTTCAGAGAGGGAGATATTTAAAACGTCTGCATATCCACCAGGTGCTTGTAGGTGCCGCCGAGGGCGATAAGCTCGTCGTGGCGCCCTTGCTCCACAACCTTGCCCTCGTGCATCACCACGATAAGGTCGGCATTCTTGATGGTAGAGAGGCGGTGGGCAATGACCAGCGTGGTGCGGCCGTGCATAAGTTTGTCAAGGGCCTCCTGCACAAGGTGCTCGCTCTCGGTGTCGAGCGCTGATGTCGCCTCATCAAGGATGAGGATGGGTGGATTCTTGAGGATGGCTCGGGCGATGCTGATGCGCTGTCGCTGGCCTCCCGAGAGTTTGCAGCCCCGGTCACCGATGTTGGTGTCGAAGCCCTGCTCTGTAGCCATGATGAAGTCGTAGGCGTTGGCGATGCGCGCCGCTTGCTCCACCTCTTCGCGTGTGGCGTTCTCCACGCCGAAGGCGATGTTGTTGAAGAACGAGTCGTTAAAGAGAATCGCCTCTTGGTTCACATTGCCCATAAGTCCACGCAGGTCGGCGACGCGGTAGTTGCGGATGTCCACTCCGTCGATAGTGATAGAGCCTTCGTTCACGTCATAGAACCGCGGCAGCAGGTCGGCGATAGTCGTCTTTCCCGAGCCGCTCTGACCAACGAGTGCCACCGTCTTGCCGCAGGGGATATCAATGCTCACGCCGTCGATCACCCATGCTTCCTCATATCGGAAGCGCACGTTCTGATAACTGATTCCCTTGCTGAACGAAGTCAATTCCACAGGTTGCTCTGGGTCGGTGATTGGATTCTCGGCGTTCATTATCTTGTCGATGCGCTGCATCGAGGCAAGTCCGCGCTGTATGTTGTAGCTCGCCTTAGAGAAATCTTTGGCGGGATTGATGATGCTGTAGAATATCACCATATAGTAGATGAACTTGGGTGCAGTGATTGCATTGGTGCCACCTAGAATGAGCGTGCCGCCAAACCACAGCACTATGGCGATGGTTGCAGTGCCCAGGAACTCGCTCATGGGGTGTGCCAACTCGTAGCGGCGGCTCATGCGGCGCGAGATGTTGCGGTATTTCTCGTTCTCATTGCCAAAGCGGTTTTTCACTTTTTCCTCGGCATTGAAAGCCTTGATGATGCGCAGGCCGCTGATGGTCTCCTCAATATTGCTCATGATGGTGCCCAGCTGGTTTTGCTGCTCGAGCGACACACGCTTGAGGTACTTGCCCACACGGCCCATGATAAAGCCGGCGATAGGGAGCAGGATGAACACAAAGAGCGTCAACTGCCAACTCACAAAGAGCATCATCGCCAGGCACACTACTATCATGATGGGGTTCTTGAACATCATGTCGAGCGACATCATCACCGAGTTCTCCACCTCGGTCACATCGCCACTCATGCGTGCCATCACGTCGCCCTTGCGCTCGCTAGAGAAGAAGCCGATGGGCAGCGACACCATCTTGTTGTAGATCATCGCACGCAGGTCACGGACCACGCCTGTGCGAAGCGAAATCATGAAATAGGCGGCCATATAGGCGGCTCCAGTCTTGAGGCCTGTCATTACCACCAACGCGCCAGCGATGCATGCCAGCGCAGTGTTTTTACCATAGTTGGCGATGATGGTCTGCACATAGTAGTAGAAATTGTTGACCACCACCTTGTCGATGCTCGCGCTGCCCAATGGCGTGTAGTCGTAATGCGCCGTATTAAGCCCAAAGAGCATCTCAAGGATGGGGATGATGAGCGCAAACGAGAACAACGTGAGCACAGCAGCCAGAATGTTGAACAGAATGTTCAACGCGAGCTGCTTTTTATATGGCGGCACAAACCGCCTCAATATCTTGAAAAAACCTTTCATTGTTTTCTGTGTGGGGACGAGGTCAAAAAACCGTTGATCTTTTACAGCAACTCTGGCAGCTGGAATAGGCGTATGCCGTTAGAGCCTTTGATGAGGATGTAGCGGCCGTTGACTGGCTGAGCGTCGAGTGCGGTTTTCACAGCTTCTACGTCGGCAAACTTGCGGTAGTCGCAATCCACAGCGTCGAACTCGCTTCCCACGAGCCAAACCTCATCGAACGAGCATTGCTTGAGTTTCTCAACCACAGCGACGTGCTCCTGATGGCTGCTTTCGCCCAATTCGCGCATATCACCCAGAATAGCCATCTTAGGGCTGACTTGCATCAGCGAGAAGTTGTCGATTGCTGCAGCCATTGAGGTGGGGTTGGCATTGTAGGCATCTACGATAAGATGGTTGCGGCCGGTCTCAGTGAGTTGC
Organism: Muribaculaceae bacterium; assembly: GCA_017964485.1. GTDB lineage: Bacteria > Bacteroidota > Bacteroidia > Bacteroidales > Muribaculaceae > Sodaliphilus. The sequence goes on from JAGCRW010000038.1 coordinate 76,026, forward strand.
GAACGGTTATTTGACGGCACATAGCCTGCTATCGCCTCGCTTATGGCATCGGGATCGACACAATAGTGCAAACCCACAGTCACAGCAGCGAGCACGTTGTCGAGATTGTAGCTGCCAATGAGGTGTGTAGCCACTTCGTGCCACTCTTCATCTTCGCTCTTCCAGCGCAGGCGCAAGAATGGATCGCACGCAACTATCTCGCCAACTACTGCCGCATCCTGCTGATGCTGAGTATATTTTTCGGTCTCCACGCCTTGTGGCAGTATGCCCATCAGGTGCTCATTGTCGGCATTTACAAAAATCACGCTGTCGTCACGGGTGGCTAGGTTGTCATAAAGCTCACCTTTGGTTTTTATTACCCCTTCAAACGAGCCAAAACCCAACAAATGGGCCTTGCCCACGTTGGTGATAAGTCCGCTATTGGGTTCGGCGGTCTCGACCAGCGTCTTGATGTCGCCGGGATGGCTGGCACCCATCTCCACAACGGCAATCTCGTGCTCAGGCGAGAGGCGCAGCAGCGTCTTGGGTACACCCACGTCGTTGTTGAAGTTGCCCTCGGTAGCCATCACGTTATATTTCTGGGCGAGCACAGTGCGCACCAGCTCCTTAGTGGTGGTCTTGCCGTTGGTGCCGGTAATGCCCACAACGGGAATAGTAAATTGGCGGCGATGCTCACGAGCCAGGTCCTTGAATGCCTGCAGCGAGTCGGGTACAAGTATCATGCGCTTGCCCTCAAGAGGCTGCGCGAGGAACTCGTTATACACCTGCTCGTCATCAACCACGGCAAGGGCACAACCTTTCTCCAGCGCCTGCACGGCAAACTTGTTTCCATCAAACGACTCGCCCTTAAGAGCAATAAAAATGCTCCCCTCAGGGCAATCACGACTATCGGTAGTCACCACAGGATGCTGTGTATAAAAAGCATATAATTCTTGAATATTCATTTGTGCTAAAATTTTCCTGCCACAAAATTACACAATAAAGTTGAATCAAGGCACACCTTTGCCTGAAAAAACAATTGACGATGTAACCAGCAAATAATTATTCGGTTATTCCCGCAGTTTTGAGTCGATGATGATTGTGACGGGACCATCGTTGATGAGCGACACCTGCATATCGGCGCCGAAGACGCCACGCTTCACCTCCTTGCCCATCAACTGCTCCACCTCTTTGCAATAGAGTTCATAAAGTGGCACAGCAAGTTCATGACCAGCAGCGTGGATGTAACTGGGGCGGTTGCCTTTCTTTGTGCTCGCGTTGAGAGTGAACTGACTCACTGCCAGCACCTCGCCGCCAGCGTCAAGGATATTGCGGTTCATCACGCCGTTCTCATCGTCGAAAACACGCAGGTTGGCCGTCTTCATCGCCAGCCAGCGCGCATCGTCCTCGCTGTCGCCCTCACGCACGCCCACAAGTACCATAAATCCCTGATTTATCGCGCTATGCACCTCGCCACTAATAGCGACTGATGCCTCCAGCACTCGTTGTATTACAATTCGCATAATTTCTTTTTCTTTTTATCTTCGCAAAATTACAAATTATTTCAGACAATACCTGTATGAGAGACAAAAAATAAGTTCGTGATTGTGTGTGATGTCAATGAAAATAACTACTTTTGTGGAGCAACAATAAAAATCAGACTTATGAAACAATTATTCATATTATTGGCGGTGATAGCGTTGTGTGTGCCGCAGAGTGAGGCGTGCACGAGTATCCTTGTGGGCAAGAAGGCAAGCGTTGATGGCTCGGTAATGTGCACCTACAATATCGACTCCTGGGGCGCGATGCACAAGATGTACCGCTTTGAGGCAGGCAAGCATCCAGCGGGCACCATGCGAAAGATTTATGACCGCGACACGCGTGTGTATCACGGGCAGATTCCCGAGGCGCCTGTCACCTACCTGGTTACTGGCAATATCAACGAGTGGCAGGTGGCGATAGGGGAGAGCACCTTCGACGGACGAGAAGAACTGGAAGATACCACCGGCATCATCGACTATGGCTCGCTCATGGACCTGGGTCTGCAACGTGCCCGTAACGCGCGCGAGGCCATCGATGTGATGACAAGTCTTGTTGAGAAATATGGTTTTTGCAGCACTGGTGAATCGTTCACAGTGTGCGATCCCAACGAGGCGTGGGTCCTTGAGTTGATAGGCTGCGGACCAGGCAGCAAAAGCGTGGTTTGGATAGCTGTGCGCGTGCCCGACAACGCCGTGATGGCACACGCCAACCAGAGCCGCATACGCCGTGTGGACCTCTCAGACACCGCCAATGTGAAAATCTCGAAAAACTGCATCAGTTTTGCACGCCAGCGAGGATATTTCAAGGGGAAAGACAGCGAGTTCAGTTTCTGCGACGCCTACAATCCACCCACATTTGGCGGACGAAGACTAGGCGACACGCGTGTTTGGTCTATCTACCGACGACTCACTGGAGGCATGGACCGCTATATACCATATGTTGAGGGCGTCAAACCCATGAGAGAAGTCGAGCCATTGCCCATGTGGATTGTCCCCGACAAGCCGTTGAGCGTGAACACTGTTATACAGTGCCTGCAAGACCACCTCGAGGGAACTCCGTTCTCTTTCAATGAAGAGAATGACCCAGGAGCGGGAATCTACGACAGCCCATTCCGTCCTCAACCTTTGCGATATGATGACGAGGGAACCACCATGTTTAACGAGCGGGCGGTATCCACTGCTCACACCGCCTTCACCTTCGTGTGCCAGCTGCGCAGCTTCATGCCGCGTGAGGTTGGTGGGGTGATATGGTGGGGTAACGACGACAGCGGCATGGTAGCCTACACGCCTGTGTACTGCTGTGCCAACCGCGTGCCGCACTGCTACAACGTGCCCGAGGCCGATGCTTTCCACTTCAGTGACAAGAGCGCCTACTGGGTGTGCAACTGGGTAAGCAATATGGTCTATCCGCGATGGAGCCTGCTATATCCCGAACTCAAGCAAGTGCGCGACTCGCTGCAAGCCAGTTATTTCGCCAATCAAGGCGAACTTGAGCAACGCGCCCTTGCCCTCTTGAAGACCAACCGCACTAGCGCCATCAATCTGCTCAGCGATTATGGCGACCAGGTGGGCGAGCAGATGGTGGCTCGATGGCGAGAAATGGCGTGGCACATGATAGTGAAATACAACGATGGTGTCGTTCGCCAAGAGGATGAGAACGGCAACTACAAGCGCAACTCCAGCGGTTTCCGCCCACGCCTCTCCCGTCCTGGCATGACTCCCGCCGCCCGCCGTCGCATCCACAATTCCACCGGCACACGGTTAGAAGTTCCCCCAACAGATACCCTAGACACGTCCTATATGTAGAGGTTGGTAATGCCCTAGTCTCTCCACTATCTTCAAAAAATCAGAAACAAAAAATTTGGCACGATTTTTGCGGATATTGTAGTAAAATGCAATGATTTTTGCCATTTGCTTTGATAGTGTGTGATTTTTTTACTACTTTTACACTCTATTATTTAGGGACGAAGTTATTCATTAAAAAATATATAGCTATGATTGAGTATTTTCAACAAAATTTGTGGCAGTTTTGGACGCTAGTAGGTATCATTTGCCTTATCTTGGAGCTCACCTCGGGTGACTTCTTCATCATGTGTTTCTCAATAGGCGCTTTTGTTACAGCAATCGCCTCTACTTTTGTTCCGAGCCTCACGGTGCGAATCATCATTTTTGCCGTGGCTTCACTGCTATGCTTGATTTTCGTTAGACCAATGGCACTCAAGTATTTCCACCGCAAGGACGAAGACCGTCTCAGCAACGTTGATGCCATGATAGGCCGCAAGGGCGTAGTCACCGACTCCATCCCCGCCGCTGGCTATGGCCGCGTGAAAATCGACGGTGACTCTTGGAAGGCCTGCGGCGAAAGCGACCAGCCCATCGCCAAGGATGCCCGCGTAGAGGTTGTAGCCATCGACAGTCTCATCATCACCGTGAGACCTTGTGAGTAATAAATTTATTAATCATTAAAATACAAACACTTATGGAACTTCTTATTCCTCTTAGCACAGGTTTAAACACTCCTCTTATTGTTCTTATCGCCATCGTGGTGCTGGTGCTCATATTTATCAAGATGAGCCTTGTAATCATCTCGCAGAGCGAGACAAAAATCGTGGAGCGACTTGGTAAGTACCACGCTACCCTCAAGCCGGGTATCAACATTATCATCCCGTTTATTGACCGCGCAAAGACCATCATCTCGCTTGCTAACGGACGATATGTATATACCAACAAAATCGACCTCCGCGAGCAGGTTTATGACTTTGACAAGCAGAACGTTATCACCAAGGATAACATCCAGATGCAGATTAATGCGCTGCTCTATTTCCAGATTGTGGACCCATTCAAATCAGTGTATGAGATTAGCAATCTGCCCAACGCTATCGAGAAACTCACGCAGACCACCCTGCGTAACATCATCGGTGAGCTTGAGCTTGACCAAACCCTGACTTCGCGTGATACTATCAACAACAAGCTGAGACTGGTGCTTGACGATGCTACCGACAAGTGGGGCGTGAAAGTGAACCGCGTGGAGCTGCAAGACATTATGCCACCGGCAAGCGTGCTTCAGGCTATGGAGAAGCAGATGCAGGCCGAGCGTAACAAGCGTGCTACCATCCTTACCAGCGAAGGTGACAAGGCTGCTGTAATCCTCCAGTCTGAGGGTGAGAAGACATCGGTTATCAACCGCGCCGAAGCCGCTAAGCAGAAGGCTATCCTCGCCGCCGAAGGTGAAGCTCAGGCACGTGTGCGCCGCGCCGAAGCCGAGGCAATCGCCATCGAGAAGGTTACCGAGGCTGTGGGCAAGAGCACCAATCCTGCCAACTACCTCCTCGCCAAGAACTACATCGAGACCTTGCAGACCATCGCCAGCGGTCCCGCAACAAAGACCGTTTACCTCCCCTATGAGGCAAGCAACCTCATGGGTAGCATAGGCGGCATCAAAGACATGTTCAAGATGGGAGACTGATTAAATGACAACCAAAACAAAAACAATTCTATATAAGCGTCCATTTTTGGACGCTTTTTTGCCCTTATTTATAAACCGTTTACTTTGCAACCTCGGCAAAACTCAAATAAATTAGGCTGCGTTTCGGCATAAAAAAAAACTTCGTTTATTATTTTGTTCTGCTCTCAACTTGCACTAATTTTAAATAAATTAGGCTGCACCTCGGAAATAAAAATGAAAATCTTCGTTTTTCATTTTGTACTTCTCTCGGTTTGCACTAATTTTGCATTTTAATAATTGGTCAGGAGTATATGAACGAAGATTTTGACATACGTCAGGAGCGGTCTCAGGTGGATCGTGATTTTGAGAAGGCTCTGCGTCCAGTGAGGTTTGACGACTTTGCTGGACAGGAGGGTATTATCAACAACCTCAGGGTGTTTGTCGCTGCTGCTCGTCAGCGTGGCGAGGCGCTGGACCACACCTTGTTCTATGGCCCTCCCGGACTTGGCAAGACCACATTGTCGAGCATTATCGCCAACGAGATGGGCGTGGGTTTCAAGGTTACTAGCGGTCCTGTTCTCGACAAGCCCGGCGACCTTGCTGGTCTGCTCACATCGCTTGAGGAGAATGACGTGCTCTTCATTGACGAGATACACCGCCTGAGTCCTGTGGTAGAGGAATATCTTTACTCGGCTATGGAGGACTACCGAATCGACATCATGATTGACAAAGGGCCTGGTGCCCGTTCGGTACAGCTCACACTGGCGCCGTTCACGTTGATAGGCGCTACCACGCGCAGCGGTCTGCTCACCGCTCCATTGCGTGCGCGCTTCGGCATCAACTGCCATTTGGAATACTATGGCCATGAGGTGCTTGAGGGCATCATCAAGCGCTCGGCTCGACTGCTCTCGGTGCCTATCTATGATGACGCTGCCCGCGAGATAGCGCTGCGTAGCCGTGGCACGCCACGTGTCGCAAACTCGCTTCTTCGCCGTGTGCGCGACTTCGCTCAGGTGAAAGGCAGCGGCAAGATCGACAGCGACATTGCGAAATATGCCCTCGAGGCTTTGAACATCGACACCTATGGTCTCGATGAAGTGGATCACAAGCTGTTGACTACCATTATCGACAAGTTTGGCGGTGGTCCCGTAGGCCTCTCGACCCTTGCTGCCGCCCTCAATGAGGATGCCGGTTCGATAGAGGAGGTTTATGAGCCCTTCCTGATAAAAGAAGGTTTCATCAAGCGCACTCCTCGTGGCCGTGTGGCTACCGATTTGGCGTTCAGCCACCTGAAACTTGACCGTCCTCAGCGCAAGGATGGCCAGCAGTCGTTGTTTTAAAAAGGAAATCGGTTATGGCAAATTTAAAGTCTCTGGCCAAGGACACCGTGATATATGGCATGACGGGAATGGTAGGTCGTTTCTTGAACTACCTGCTTGTGCCGCTCTATACAGCCAAGATTAGCGCCTCATCGGGCGGTTATGGCATTATCACCAATATCTATGCCTATGTGGCGTTGATAATCATTATCCTCACCTTTGGCATGGAGACCACATTCTTCAGGTTTTCAAACAAAGATGGCGAGAATCCCAAGGCAGTGCTGTCCACATCGTTCCTGTCGGTGGCTGGTGTCTCTGCAATCTTTGTGCTGCTGATATTCCTGCTGTTGCCGTGGCTGGCGCCATGGATGGGCTATTCCGACCACCCCAGCTACCTATGGGTAATGGCGGTAGTGGTGGCGCTCGATGCTGTGCAGTCAATCCTTTATGCCTACCTGCGCTATCAACACAAGGCGATAAAGTTTGCCGCTCTGAAGTTCTCCTTTATCATACTCAACATCGCACTAAACCTTATATATTTCTTGCTGCTGCCGTGGCTCTATGATAAATACCCTGCTGCGATAGGCACGATTTATGACCCCAGCATTGGTGTGGGCTATGCCTTCTACCTCAACCTGGTGTGCACTGGACTGGTGACGCTGCTCTTCTGGAAGGAGCTCAGCAGCATAGAATACAAGATGGACTGGAAGTTGCTTAAAAGGATGCTTGAATACACCTGGCCCCTGTTGGTGCTCGGCATCGTGGGCATCCTCAACCAGACCGCCGACAAGATATTGTATCCTTTCATTGATGACAGCGCCAATGGGCGCGCCCAGCTGGGCATCTATGGCGCGGCGTGCAAGATAGCGATGATAATGGCTATAATTACCAACGCCTTCCGCTGGGCTTACGAGCCGTTTGTCTTCGGCAAGAGCCGAGACAAGGACAACCGCGAGGCTTATGCTGCCGCGATGAAATATTTCATCATCTTCACCCTGCTGGCGTTCTTGATGGTGATTGCATGGATTGATGTGCTCAAGTATATCATCGGTCGCGACTACTGGGAGGGCCTGAAAGTGGTGCCCATAGTGATGGCAGCCGAGATTATGATGGGAGTGTATTTCAACCTGTCGTTCTGGTACAAGCTTGTGGATAAGACCATTTGGGGCGCCTGGTTCTCGTTGATAGGCTGCGCTATCCTGGTAATTATCAACTTCGTGTTTGTGCCGCATTTTGGCTATATGGCATGCGCTTGGGGCGGTTTTGTGGGCTATGGCGTGTCGATGGTGCTGTGCTACTTTGTAGGAAGGAAATATTATCCCATTGATTATCCCTTGAAGGAGATTGGCCTCTACGTGGGGTTGACTGCGGTGCTCTACGCTGCGAGTGTGCTGGTTGACTGGGGCAACACCGTCGACAATGTGATTTACCGCACGTTGCTGCTAATGGTGTTTGTCGTAGTGCTGATGAAGAAGGAGAAAATCATGGACAAGATAATAGAATTCAAGCACCGCCGAGCAAGGACTTAACTGGATTAATTTCCTAACAGGATATCATAGACAGCGGTTATGTCAGCAGCTGTTACGTTGCCATCGTTGTTAACATCAAGGGTGTTAAAATAGGTCATGTCTCCATTGAGAAGATAGTTGTATAGTTCGGTGATGTCGGATGCGGTGACATTTCCGTCACAGTTCACGTCGCCATAGACTAATGGTGTACTTCCACTACTTGCAAATGCTGTGCAGTCCTCGAAGTCATGCCTTCTTCCGTTTTCCTCAACGAAGACTGTGCCACGCAATGACACCTGTTTCGTTCCTGAAAAAGACGGCAGAGCATGAATCTCCACAATCGCTATGGCACCTGAATTGCCACTGAATGGACGCACGTTCTGCGATGTGACAAAAATGCGTATTGCACCATCAGTTTGCTGATGAGTTGAAACCACATGATTGTTAGTCGCACGGTCGGTGAGATCGACAATATACTCTCCTTCATCAAGCACCACCTCTAAGCCTTCAGGCAAATATAGGTCAGTCTGGAACGTGCTGTACACTGTATCATTGTCAAGCAGCAACGGCATAAGATAGGTATCGCCCGCCTGAATTTGGAAGTTCTCGATATAAAGCCTGTCACGTGCAGCAGCACAAATTGAGATCAATGCCGCCAATATCATTATTATATTTTTCTTTTTCATTATTTCACCATTTTATTAAAGACGAACTTTAAATGCGCTATTGCCAACTCGGATAATGTAAACCCCATGCCCACCAACATCAATAGTGTTGTGGCCTGGTTTGATCTCCACAGGTATTACCATACCATTCACATGTACTACTTGAATCAACATGGCGCTTGGGCTGTTGACAACAATAGTGTTGCCTTTGCCGTAGACGCTCAGCTTGTCATAACTGTAACCGATATCATCTATTGATGTTGTACCAACTGGCATGGTAATATCATTGAGTTCGAATGACCTCAAGTCACGCGAGGCGGCTTGAACTCCTGTTATATACAGCATCTCGTTATTGACATTGTTACCTTCCAAAACCAGTTTAATAACGGCATCATTTCCTGCTTCAATATCCTTGTCATCGAACGATGATATCAGCAAGCGTACACTTCCATCGGCGAGAGTGTTGGTGCCGAGCTGGTATTCTGCGGCACGACCTTCAAGTGTCGCGTCTGCCAGTGCCATACCTTGAGGCAGCTGCAGGTCAAGCTGAATACCAGCAAGTGGCGTGTCGTTTTCAATGCTGAGTGCCACAATATTGTCGCCTTCCATCGATGCATTAAGTGATGGCATTGACTCCTGCGTATCATTGTCCATTGTGACGGCAGGAGCGGGACGATATTCATAGGGTCTGATACCTAATGAGATATTGGTTATGCCCACAAGGTCGGTAACATTAATGCCATTGTTTCCGCTCACGTTTGCTGCATCACTATAAAACACTTCTGTAGGACGATTCAGAATGTACAAGGCTGTTACTGTATAATCAGCAATATCCACTTTCGCATCGGCATCGGCATCACCAAGAAGATACTTATAGTTTATCTTGACAGATTTGTTGTAGATAAAGTGTTGAGTCTCATCAGGTTCAACAAATATTACATTAGAGGTGTTTATGTAATATGTGCCAACAGGATGTAATCTGTCGATATTAAATCTCATATATAACACCACTCCCTCGTTACCTTTAAATGTGTTGTTTGTAGGAGAGGATACCAATACCCTGTATTTGGAACCAGATATCAGATTGACATCGACACTATGATTCCTTGCTTTTCTTGTGGGGTCTAGCCAAACATCAGGATAATCATCGACAGTCGCGAATGACACACCCGTAGGCAGGGTGATGTCAAATTGCAAGCCAGATATCGCCGTCTTGTTTGACATCCAGAATGGTATCACAATTGAGAAATTGGATTGACCGCGGATATGTGTGATTTCTGTGGTTGTTGGATATAAATCGTAAAAAGGAAGAACTGTAACCTCGCATGAAGCACTAAGATTGGTGCCATCTGTTGTCGTTGCTGTAATTATTGCTGTTCCAACTGTCATAGCAGTCACCGTTCCATTTTGGTCTACTGTAGCAATATTTATGTTACTTGATGACCAGATTAGAGTTTTGTTTATTACATCACTTGGAATAATAGTTGCCGTCAAGTTTTCACTCTCTCCAATATAAATAGATGTTGTTGATTTGTTCAAATAAATACTTGTTATGCCATTTACATTTACAACGCACGACGCACTTACTTCAGAGCCATCTGTAGCTGTAGCTGTTATTGTAGCATTGCCAACTTTATTGGCTGTCACTAGACCGTTCTGATTGACAGTCGCCACATTAGTATTGCTTGATGTCCAAGTTAACACTCTATTTATAACATCACTAGGTGTGAAGTTTGCATTCAGTTGCTCAGTTCCTCCAGCATAGATAGATGTCTCAGTTTTATTTAAAGTGATATTAGTTATACCATTAACATTAACAACGCATGTGTCAGAAATCTCGTTGCAAGTCGCAATTATGAGCGCTGTACCAACCTTGTTTGCTGTGACAAGACCATTGGAACTTACAGAAGCAATATTTGAATTGCTTGAACGCCATGTCACATTTTTGTCATCTGCATCTTCTGGGAGCACTTGTGCAGTCAATTGCTCAGTTCCTCCAGCATAGATAGATGTTTCATGTTTATTGAGATTTACGGCGTTTGCATAAACTATGACTTCCACATTGCATGTGGCGGTAATATTTGAGCCATCGGTAGTAGTAGCAGAGATAATTGCATTTCCTACACTTTTTGCTGTCACAACACCAGCAATTCCCATAGTATCCACAACTTCCGCAACAGCTGGATTGCTTGATGACCATAGTAGATTCTTGTTATAAGCATTTGATGGATAAATAGTAGCTGAGATAATCTTATGTTGTCCCTTTTCAAGTACTAAAGAAGTATAATTCAGAGTTACACTGCTTACACGATTGTACACTTGAACCTGACAGCTTGCGCTTAAATTAGTGCCATCGGTGGTGGTTGCTGTAATAGTTGCAATTCCTGTCGCCTTAGCATTGATATTGCCAGCATTGTCCACTGAGACAATAGAATTGTTACTTGAAGCCCAGCTAACATTTTTGTTTGATGTCGTTTCGGGCAAAATAGTGGCTGTCAATGCATCAAAATCATTCTTGTACATGATGATTTGAGAACGATCTAACGCGATAGAAGTCGCAAGAGTTCTAACCGTTACTTGACAAGTTGCCGATAAGTTTGAACCATCGGTGGTTGATGCAGTAATAATAGCTGTGCCGTTTCTTATCGCTGTAATCTTTCCTGTGGAGTCAACAGTTGCAACATTATTGTTACTTGATGTCCATTGTATTGGGAACTGATGCGCCAATGTGTTGCTTGGCGAAATTGTAGCAGTTAATGTTTCACTTTCGCCTACATTCAATGTGGTTTGAGTTTCATTTAAAGTAATTGAAGTGGCTACATTATAAACATGGATTTCACAAGATGCGCTGAGATTCGTTCCATCGGTTGTTGTCGCAGTTATTGTAGCGGTTCCTACAGCTTTAGCTATTACCTTGCCGTTTTGGTCAACTGTAGCGACATTAGTTTTATTAGACTTCCATGACAGAGTCTTATTATAAGCATTTTCGGGTAAAACTGTAGCAATAAGATTTATAGTGCTATTTTTAAGGATATCAACAGATGTTTGGTTCAGACTTACCGAACTAACAGGTATTACAACATTAACCTCACATGTGGTACTTAGATTTGAATTGTCTGTTGTATATGCAGAAATAGTCGTTGAACCTATATTCTTTGCAATAACATTGCCATTTTCGTCAACAGAAGCAACATTAGTATTACTAGACACCCACCTTAATGTATTATTATATGCAGTGGACGGCAATACAGTGGCAACAAGAGTTGCCGTTTGCCCACAAAATAAACTAAGTTGTGCCATATTTAAACTAACTGAAGACACAAAAGGTTTTATGTTTGAAAAAGACTTCCATTGTTCAGCATTTTTATATAGACTAATTGCATCATTAGGAACAATCAAAATACAACTTGTATGATTGACATAACGAAAAACAAGAGTACCTAAAGTTACATTATTAGGATTCTCTATTTTAGAATATATATTCATCAAACCAGTACAACCTTCAAAAGCGTAATCATAAATCTGGTTGACTGATTCAGGAATAACAACAGATTCCAAGTTTCGACAATAAGCAAAACTGTAAGAAGATATTTTTTTTAAAGAATTAGGTAAAACAAGATTAATCAAGCTTCCGCAATTATAAAAAGCATAATTTCCAATAATCCTTAAAGATGAGCCAATTATTATATCATCAAAATGGCATTGGTAGAATGCATAATTACCAATACTAGTAACTGAATTTCCGATACTTAAAACTCCTGACAAACTGAGAAGATTATAGAATGCATAATCGCCAATTGAAGTAACTGAATTAGGAATAATCAAATCTCCAGTTATATTATTACAATTATAAAATGCATAAGCATTTATTTGAGTGACAGAATTAGGGATAGTCAAAGATTCTAAGTTTTTACAATTATAGAAGGCTCTGCTTCCTATCAATTCAACAGAATTGCCCAAATGGACTGAAGTCAGATCTGAACAACCTAAGAATGCATTCTCGCCAATCGAGATTACTGAGTTTCCTATTGTTACCGAGGTCAAACCTATGCAACCAGAAAAAGCATCCTTTTTAATTGATGTAACTGAATTTGGAATAGTCACCGAGGTAAAACCAGAGAAGCCAGAAAAAGCATAAGATTTAATAACTTCAACAAAGTTAGGAATTACAAGATTTACTACTTTGTTTCCGTTCAAATAAAAACTTTGTGCTTGACTCAATGGATTAGCTGACTGATCTGCAAAATTAATATTACACCATGCATTAAGATCACTGATATATACAGAGCTCATTTCATTACAAACTGCAAAAGCATTGCTGCCTATATCAGTTATCGAATTTGGAATAGTTATCGATGTTAAGTTGGCGCATCCCTCAAATGTATGACTTCCTATGGATGTAATCGAATTTGTAATAGTCACAGAGGTTAAGCTTGTACCAGAGAATGCATAATCGCCAATCGAGGTAATAGAATTATGAAGGTTTACAGAGGTCAAACCTGTGCAACCATAGAAAGCATAATTCTTAATAGCAGAAATCGAATTAGGTATTTCAAGATTTGTGACTTGACTGCCATTAATGTATAGATTGTGTGCCTGAAATAATGGATTTGAGCCATAACCACTAAAATTAATATTACACCAAGCAGCAAGGTCGCTGATATTCACTCTTGTCAGGCCAGTGCAATAATCGAAAACATCAGAGTCAATAGTTGTCACCGAGTTGGGGATGGTCACCGAGGTCAAACCTGTGCAACCATAGAAAGCAAACTTGCCAATCGAAGTCACCGAGTAAGTAGTTCCGTTGTAAGTCACAGTCTCTGGAATGTTAAGAGCACCATTTAGATTTGAATATCTTGGAGATGATGTTCTCTCATAAGTAACTGTTACACTAGTTCCATCATCATTTTTGTTATAGCATATGCCGCTAACCTTAAAGTCATAGGCATTGGCTTTTTGCCATCCCAAAGCAATAAGCACAAACAACAATATTACTTTTAAATATCTCATAATTGAATAATTTTTAAATTGTTAGACTTATTTCTTCTTTAACCATCACCTTTTTTCTTCAACTCCTCAATAAATCAGGCAAGTCGCTTTCAAAGAAAGCATCATTGAAGTAGACATTCTTACTTTTGATGTAAAGAGATTCATGAGGTAGTCTTGAAAGAATACTTTGTACTCTAATCCTCAGGTTATCAATCATTCCCTGATTGGAAAGACATAATGCTTCATTGTATTCCATCAATGCCTTTTCAAGCAAATTTATGGTTTCTTGTAAATTGAAATCTCTCATTATTTTCATCATTTAATTAAACATATAAATAATCTTTTATTAATTTAAGAGTTATAGTTCTTGCTTCTTTTTGTAATAGAAGTCAAGAGCTTTATCATCAATCTCATTTAGGTCTATATGATAGTCAGAAAGAACTTTTTTTACTTTTTTGTAAAGAGGCATTAATGCTCTTGCCTTTGACTCAAGTTCATTAATTCTGTTTTTTTCTTTTTCAGCATCACGAGGTTCATTACTGTTTAATGGCTGAAATACCCAATTTTGAGTTGATGTTTGCGTATAATTCAACAAACCAAACTCAAACAATCTAGTAATAAATTTCTCAATTTCAGTTCTTTCCTTTCCATCATATTGAAAAGTGTTCAAATCTACTGTTCCTATTCCTTGCCACAAAACATCACTGATGGTATCTGGATGATCGAAAAAACTATCAATAGAACTAATCGAGAGGATACTGAAAAGATTTTCAAGTTCTTTTTTGTTCCATTGGTATCGTCTTTCAGCATTTATAACTTTCAATATGTCCTTCCCCTTAAAATACAAGGCTACTGTAAATACGCATGTAACCAAAGAAATAATGATCTCTATTATATTCATGCAAAAAGAACAATCTTTCATAGTTGTATCGTTTTATGTATTAGCTTTTTGAAGGTCATTATTTATGTCTTTACAAACTGAAAGTGCTTGTTTGCTGCATCCTGACGATTAGATATTATAAAAACATCTATTATTCTTGCCTGATTTAAAGTATTATTATCTATAATAAATTCAAACTGTACATTGGCATTAGTGTTTATTAAATTCTTAATACTATCTATGTGTCTTTGTGAAGTCCAGCCGTATTTCCCCTTGCTAAGTGCCCAATCACTAGAATCAAGAAGATACATAAAATCGTTATAATCAATACAGAACTTGCCATCAATTAATTGTACCATTATTTATATAGCCTTTTTAGTCTCCCGAAAAAGTAGTTAATGGTTAGTATAAAAAGATAGCGCGGAGACTAGTTTTGATTTACCAGATTAAGATAACGCAAAAAACGCTTTCTTATATTTCTTGCATTAATTGCCTCAGCAATCAATTTGCAAAGATAACATATTAATAATTATTATGCAATAAAAATAAGACAAAAGCGAAATTTCTATCTATTTTGTTCTATATAAGGGGAAAAGGGGGGCGTGAGATGTCAAATAAAAAAATATCCCACTGATATTCAGTGAGATATTTGCTTTTAGTCGGGCACCTGATGTCCCTGAGTTAAAGTGTTTTTTATGTTTGAGATGCTAATTAGTCAATAATCTCAAACCCTGTGTAGCGTTGCAATGCCTTAGGAATGCGGATGCCTTCGGGTGTCTGATTGTTCTCGAGCAGTGCAGCGACGATGCGGGGCAATGCCAGTGCCGAGCCGTTGAGGGTGTGGCACAGGTGAGTCTTCTTGTCATCGCCACGGTAGCGGCACTTCAGGCGGTTGGCCTGATAGGTCTCGAAATTAGATACCGAACTTACCTCGAGCCAGCGCTTTTGGGCTGCGCTCCACACCTCGAAATCGAAGGTGATGGCGCTGGTGAAACTCATGTCGCCACCACAGAGCCTGAGTATGTGCCATGGCAGCTCAAGTTTCTCGAGCAACCCTTGAACATGGTCTTTCATCTCCTCGAGGGCGGCATAGCTGTCCTCGGGACGCTCTATGCGAACTATCTCCACCTTGTCGAACTGATGCAGGCGGTTAAGGCCTCGCACGTCCTTGCCATAAGAGCCAGCCTCGCGGCGGAAGCATGCACTGTAGGCGCAGTTCTTCTTGGGGAGGTCTTCTTGATTGATAATCACGTCACGGTAGATATTGGTAACAGGCACCTCGGCGGTGGGGATAAGATAGAAGTTATCTATCTGGCAGTGATACATTTGTCCTTCCTTGTCGGGCAATTGGCCAGTGCCTAGGCCCGATGCCTCATTAACAACCAAAGGAGGCTCTATCTCCAAATAACCTGCCTTGCCAGCCTCGTCGAGGAAGAACTGGATGAGGGCGCGCTGCAACTTGGCACCCTTGCCCACGTACACGGGGAAGCCGGCGCCAGTGATTTTCACGCCCAGGTCAAAGTCGATAAGGTTGTATTTCTTGGCGAGTTCCCAGTGTGGCAGAGCATCCTCGCCGAGATGTGGCTCGGGACCACCAGTCTTCTCCACCACGTTGTCCTCGGCGGTGCGGCCCTCGGGCACTCCCTCATAAGGCATATTGGGGATTGTGAGCAATATCTCGGTTATCTCATTGGCAGCAGCGGTCATCGTGTCGTCAATCTCTTTGTTGGTGGCCTTGAGCTGTGCCACAGCGGCCTTGGCCTGCTCGGCCTCGTCGCGCTTGCCTTGCTTCATGAGGGCGCCAATCTGCGCAGCCATCTTGTTGAGTTGTGATGCGTTGTCGTCGCGCTGCTTCTGCGCGGCACGGCGCTGCTTGTCGAGTTCTACAATTCTCATTATTGGCTCTCGGGCATCAAAATGCTTTACTGCAAGCCTATTGATAACATGCTCGGGATTCTCGTTGATTACTGGTAATTGTAACATAATTATTTATAGTTCTTAGTTTTTTCTAGAACTTCTAGAGTTTCTAGATGTCCTAGATTTTCTAGTACTTGATACTTAGTATATTAGTCGCCGAACGATATCGTTCCTGTTGTGCTGCCTTTTTTCTTGGCGATTGGTGACGCGGGTTTGGTGGGAGTGGGCTTGGATGGCGCGCTCTGCAACTCGCGGAACACGTTTTTCACCTGCTGATCGCGCTTGAAGGCTGGGTTCTTCTCAAGCAGGTCAACTATCTCGTCGTTGTCGATGTCCTCAGGACGCAGCACGATATATTGCGCCATAGCTCGCTCCAGGTCGAGGTCGTTGAACTTGTCGCCATACTCCTGCTCGATGCGGCTGGAAGCCGACACAGTCTTCTGTTCGCCCTTCTGTTCGCCCTCGGCTAATGCCGTTTCGGCGTCGAGCGATACATTGAAGCCCGATGCGAGCATGGTAATCTTTATCTTGTCGCCAAGCGTGTCATCATAGGCGACACCCCAAATCATGTCGTGGTCGAGGGTGAACTGCGTCATGAAGTTCTTCATCTCATCAATCTCGCTCATCTTGAATTCATCCTTAGCAGTGCGAGAATAGTAGATATTCATCAAGATGCGCTGCGAGCCATAGATGTCGCGGTTCTTGAGCAGTGGTGAGTTGAGAGCGTCTTGAATGGCCTTGGTCACACGCTGCTCGCCCTCGCCGTAACCTGAACTTATGATTGCCACACCGCCCTCACGCAAGGTGGTGTTAACATCGTTGAAGTCGAGGTTGATGTAGCCGTCAACGTTTATCATGTCGCTGATGCTGCGGGCTGCTACCGACAGAGTGTCGTCGGCCTTGCCAAAGGCGTTCATGAAGTTAAGGTCGGGATAAATCTCGCTCAAACGCTCATTGTTGATGATGAGCAGAGCATCGACATATTTCTGCATCTCGTCGGCACCACTAAGCGCCTTGATAATTTTCTTCTTACCCTCAAAGAGGAAGGGGATGGTGACGATACCAATTGTGAGCACACCCTTCTCACGGGCTATGCGAGCCACCACAGGAGCAGCGCCAGTTCCGGTGCCGCCACCCATACCAGCGGTGATGAACACCATCTTGGTCTCATCGTCGAAGAGGGAGGCTATATCGGCCTCGCTTTCCTCGGCGGCCTTCTTGGCCAGCTCGGGCTTGTTGCCAGCTCCCAGTCCAAAGGTTGTGTTAGGGCCTATGAGCACACGATTGGGCACCGGTGAGTTGTTCAGTGCCTGTCGGTCGGTGTTCATCACTACAAACGACACGCCACTGATGTTCTGTTTATACATGTGGTTGATGGCATTGTTGCCACCGCCACCAATTCCTATCACCTTAATCAAGCAAGGCTCTTTCTTCCCGTCGGGAGTCTCGCGGTTGCCAAACCCTGGGTCGGCGTCTATCTCTCCAAAGATGTCTTTTTGCTCGGGCATCAGTGGTATCTTGTTCTCGCCAGCTTTCATGTTGCCTGCCATGCCGTCTTTAACGTTGTCTTCCATATATCTTGATGTTGTTTACTAGTGAAAAAAATCTTTTGATGAATTTGCCTGGTGGAGTTATGGATTATTCGTCGTCTTCGGGTTCGTTCATCAATTTCTCCATCTTGTTGCGAGCCTTCTCGAGCCACGATAACCCTCTGCGACGCTTGGGCTCGGGGCGCTCATCGGCCTCAGGGCGAGAGGGCTTACTCTGGCGTGGCTCCTCCTCGCGGAAGCGTTTATAACCATAGTCGATTTCGTCATTACCGCGATTGCCATAGTCGGGAGCCACATAGTCTTCATCAGTGTTGCCGTAGGTGTTAAGGCGTACACACGACTGGTTATAGGGCAAATTCTGTGCCGCATTCGAGAGCAGCGAGAAGAGCTGCACATACTCGGCGCGGTTGATATTATGGTCAAGGATATTGAGATTCTTGGGATGAGTGCCCAAGCGCACCTTAAGCTTTATCGAGTCTTCAATGCTGCGGGCGATGCCTTGAAGTTGGGCGCCACCACCTATCAGCACTATATTGTGCAAGTCAACGATCTTCACACCAGCGTAGGAAATCTGCTGCTTGATGTTGGCGATAATCTCGCCTGTGCGGGCAACGATATAGTTGGCAGCATCGGTAGAGTTCACGCCTTCTATCGAGACGTGGTCCACGTTCTTGTCGAGCGGGTTGCTGATGTTCTTCTTCACACGCTCAGCAGTGTCTTCCAGCACGTTGAGGCCCACTGTGATGTCGCGGGTAATGTTGCGACCACCCAGAGGCAAAGTGGTGAGATACACCAGCGAGCCGTCTTTGTAGATCGACACTGTGGTAGTCTCGGCACCCAAGTCAACGAGCATGCAGCCCAGTGACTTCTCAGAGGACTCTAATATCTCATCGGCAACTACAAGCGGAGTAACAAGATACTCACGCACTCGTGTAGAACCAGTCATTACGCGGTCGAGGTTGAGTTTCAAGTTGGGCCTGGCAACTATCAGGTTGAGCTTGATGTTGATGTTGGAGCCAAACTGACCGCTCGGACTCTTGGTCTCGTTCTTGTCAACATAGTAGGTGCGTGGCACCACCTTGATAGTCTCATAATTCTTGATGGGGTCGCGACCTGCCTCGGCCACGATGCGATCAAGAACTTCGTCGGTAATGGGCACGGTAGCGTCAAGGGTGTGGTTAACCTCAGTGGGCTCGCTATGTAGTGAGCGTCCGCTAAATCCCACATACACCTCATCGATAGTGCCATCGATGCGGTTTTCCAGTTTCCTGATGATGCTGTTGATGCATCCTTTAGTGTTTTCCACGTTCTGCACGCATCCATGCCTAACGCTGTTGATGAGTTTCTCCACTTCGAGATGATTGACTTGCACATAACCGGCATTGGTCTTCTCAGCTATGGCGCCCACAATCTTCGAACTGCCAATCTCTAAAGCTGCTATGTATTGTGACTTGCTCATGAGTGTGTATATATGTTTTATGTGTTTTAATTCGTTTTCTTATCCTTTGGTTTCTCCTTTGGTTTTTCCTTCTCTTTATTTTCCTTTGGTGGGGGAGACTGCTGCTCTGGAGGTTTCTTTACATCGCTCTTGTTCTCGCTTGGAGGCGTGGTTAAGGGCTTAGAGGAAGTTTTCTCGGGTGTCATCTTGTTGACCGGAGCCTTGCTGTTGTTGCTCACCTGCATAGTGCCTGGGTCATCGGCTTGCTCATCCTCTTCGGGATCATAGACCTTCTTCACCTCAACTATTTTGTCGCGTCGTGTTGCAACAACCTGGTAGTCCCACTTCACCGAAATGGTGTCGTAGTACATCCACCCTTTTACTGGCATCACCTTGTTGTAAAACAACTTAAGCTTCTTGAATTTAGATTCAAAATTCTTGCAGTTGCCTATGTTTATCACATGCCCCTTAACTGAGGGTACCAAGATGATGTTGTTGGTGTCGCCAATGCAGTACATAGTCACAAGGGCCTTCAACGCCGAGTCGTTCTCAACATACTGAACCAATGGCAGCAGGTGCATGGGCGTGAACTTGCTGGTGAAATGTCCCTGCACAACAGGAACATCTATGTTACAGTTGGCAACAGCGGTCATGCGCTTGCCCTGCTTGTTGACATAATAAGACTGGTCGCCGTCAAAAACACGCATTATGGGCACAATCTGCGAGACGCTTATCTTGAGGCATCCGCCATTGACAAACATGCAATCCACCGACTCGATATACTGTGACTGCGCCAGCACATTCTCGATTTCCTCCACATTGATTTGCCACACGGGTTTGCCCTTGACGATAATGTGCTTGCGCTCAAGTTCCTCGATGACGTAGTCGGGAGTGACAAAGGTAGCACTCTCGCTGTTTTCGATCTCAACCTTGACCTCGGTACACACCTCATCGCGCCCCTTGTTCCTTGCCCAGAAGGTGCCTCCTATGAGCAACGCCAAGAGCGCTAAGAGCAATATGTAGCGTAGAATTTTCAATGTGGATGTCGTTTTACTTTTTAGCAGTTTGTTTCTTTACTTCTTCACAAATTTGGGGTAGCAAATCCACTATATCACCTGCCCCAAGTACTAATAAAATATCAAAGTTAAGCAAATGTATCGACTTAATCAAATTTTCTTTAGAATAAATTGATTTTTTCGCACATTTCACATCTTTTAATATAATTTCGCTGGTAATTCCCTCTATTGGGAGCTCGCGAGCGGGATAAATTGGCAATAGAATCACCTCATCGGCATGAGAGAGTGCAGCGGAAAATTCCGGCGCGAAATCGCGGGTGCGAGTGTAGAGATGAGGCTGGAACATAACGGTGAGATTTCGGCCTGCATAGAGGTCACGAACGCTCTTGATGCTTGCCAAGAGCTCATTGGGATGGTGGGCATAGTCGTCGATAACCACCTTGCCATGCTCGCCAGGTTCCTTGAGCCAGAACTCAAAGCGGCGCTTGGCGCCCTGGAACGTTGCAATCGCCTCGCGCATCGCCTCGGGAGAGATGTCCTCTAGGCGGCATGCTGCCATCGCGGCTATCGCGTTCTCAATGTTGATGTCCACTGGCACGCCGAGTGTGATGTCGGCAATCGTCTCCCATGGTGTCACCAGGTCGAAGACTATTTCGCCATTGCCCTTGCGCACGTTGGTGGCATGGAAATCGCCGTGGTCCTTAGAATATGTGTAAACCTTAACACCCTCTGTCACACGTGGTTTTAGGGCAAGGTCGGTATGTACTATCAAAGCGCCATCGCTGCGTACCAATTCGGTGAAATGAGCAAAACTCTCGAGATAGTTCTCGTAGTTACCGTAGATGTCGAGGTGGTCAGGGTCGGTGCTGGTAATAACGGCGATATATGGTTTCAGATGATGGAACGAGCGGTCAAATTCATCGGCCTCAATCACCGAATAAGGACTCTCTGGAGCCAGCAGGAAGTTGCTGTTGTAGTTGCGCAGCACACCGCCTAGAAAGGCGTTGCACCCAACCCCAGCAACGGTGAGGATGTGAGCTGCCATACTCGATGTGGTGGTCTTACCGTGAGTGCCTGCAAAGCACAATCCCTTGCTGTTCTCGGTGACTAGACCCAGCACCTTGGCGCGCTTCACCACCTCAAAGCCGTTGTCACGAAAATAACGGAGGCCGGCATGACTGTCGGGTACGGCAGGAGTATAAACCACCAGCGTTGTCTCCGGATCGCGGCAGTAATCGGGAATCAGATCGGGATTCTCGTCAAAGACGATTTCCACACCCTCTTCAATTAGGGCGTGAGTCAACTCGCTGGGTGTGCGGTCATAACCTGCAATCTTTTTGCCAAGGGCAAGGAAATAGCGCTCTAAAGCAGCCATTCCAATGCCCCCAGCACCTACAAAATATAATGACACGTATTCTTTCATAGTTCACAGTTCATAGTTAAGAGAACCTTGTACTTTTTATTTAGCTATTTGTAGCACTTTATCGACGATTTTCTCGGCCGAGTCGCGCAGAGCCATCTTCGACACGTTCTCGCTCAGCATCTCGAGAACCTGTTTTTCCTCAATGGTGCTCAGCATCACGTCCACAAGTTTGAAGCCTGCATCACTATCGGGAATCATCAATGCCGCGTTGCGGTTCACAAGTGCCTGCGCGTTTTTAGTCTGATGGTCCTCAGCAACATTGGGAGAGGGTACCAGCAATGACGCCTTACCGAGTAGCTGAAGCTCGCTGATAGAACTTGCTCCAGCACGCGATATCACCAAGTCGGCAGCACGATAAGCCAAGTCCATATTGCTGATGAACGGCATTTGCTTGATATTTGTGACCTGCGACGAGATGAGGGCTTCGCGGCAGCGCTCATCATAGATTTTGCCCGACTGCCATATAACCTGGATATTGTCGTGCTTGCCTATGGTGCGTAAACCCGCAATGATACTATCGTTTATAGTGCGGGCACCTAAACTGCCGCCCACAATCAGGATGGTGCGCTTGTCAGGATCAAGGTCAAACGCCTTGCGGGCTTCCTCTGGAGTAGCCTCACATTCCAGCAAAGTGCGGCGCACGGGATTTCCCGTTAGCACTATCTTGTCGGCGGGGAAGTAACGCTCCATGCCCTCGTAGGCCACGCAGATGCAATTGGCCTTCTTGGCAAGCAGCTTGTTGGCAACTCCAGCGTAGGAGTTCTGCTCCTGCAGCAAGGTGGGGATGTCGTGTTTCTGGCACTCGCGCAGCATTGGACCGCTGGCATAGCCGCCTACACCCACTGCCACATTGGGCTGGAACTGCTCGAGGATGTCGCGGGCCATCGTCATGCTTTTATTGAGTTGGTAGAGCACTTTGAAATTGCGCCAAAGGCGTTTGCGGTCGAAACCCACCACTGGCAGGCCCTTAATCTCATAACCCGCTGCTGGCACGCGTTCCATCTCCATGCGCCCCTCAGCACCCACAAACAAAATATCGGCTTGTGGCAAACGACGCTTGATTTCGTTGGCTATCGACAAGGCGGGAAAGATGTGTCCGCCTGTGCCTCCACCACTTATCAACACTTTTAGTTTGTTAGTTTTTCCACTCATTTTTTACAGGTATTTCTGATGGATTTCGGGCATCAAGGCCACTAGGCAGCGTGTTGCCGTCATCCTTGTTCTTTCCGTAAGCATTGTTGGCGATGGTGCGGCTCACACTGAGCATCACGCCAATGGCGATACTTGTGACGAGTATCGACGTGCCACCCTTAGAGATTAGTGGCAAAGGCTCACCCGACACAGGGAACACGCCCGTGTTGATGGCCATGTGGAACAGCGCCTGGAAGGTGATCATTGACGCCATTCCAATGATGAGCAGCGCCGGCAGCACACGGTGACATCGCCGCGCTATCATCGCCGCTCGCGACAATAGCCACAGATACAAGATTATCACAAATATGCCACCCACCAGACCAATCTCTTCTATAATAATAGAGTATATGTAGTCGCTGAAGGCCAACGGCAATCGGCTGCACTCACGCGAGTTGCCTATGCCCACGCCCCACAGTCCACCATGAGCTTGTGCCATGATGGAAAACATCTCTTGAGAGTTCTGACTGTTGACTGAGTCATGAATAAGCTCACTGCGATGACGCCAGTTGTAGATGCGGTCTTTGCGCATGCCATGGCGGTTTACAGTCTTGCTCTTGTCAATAGTAGCTTGGGTGTCCTGGATAGCAGTGACCTGACGCATATTCTCCTCGCGCTTGTCGCTGAGGTCTTTCCATACCCAGAACAAGCCGCCCACAATGGCATATATCGCCAGCACAGCAAGCAGTTTCTTGACACGGGCACCGCCCACGACAAACATAGCAGCACTGATGCACATAAGCAGCAGAGTGTTGGTCAATCCACTGTTGATCATCAATCCACCAAAAATCGCCACCAAAGCTGCCGATACGGCAACACCTTTAGTAGAAACGTCGCGGTCTTCCTGGTTCTTGGCCATAATATAGGCGAGGGCCGTTACCGCCGAGAGCTTCGCCAGCTCCGACGGCTGTACCGACAGACCTATTACTGGTATCGTGAACGCACGCTGAGCGCCATTCACCACCTCTCCGGCCACCAGCACATAGATGAGTGCCACCATGGTGAAAATCCACAGCAAGGGAATGAGCACAAGCAGCAACACCTTGTTGTTGTAGTTGATGCGGCTCAAGCCAATGACGAAAAATGAGCCTAAGAGCAGATAGGCCACCTGCTTGATGATGGGCTCATACACTCCCATAAGAGCCACGTCGCGGCTCGACGCCGAGTAGGACTCCACTATCGACAGCACCACCAGGGTGAGGTAGATACCCCAAATCCATGGGTCGCCATAGCGCATGGACATTTCCCTGTATCTTGATATTTTCTCTTTCTCACTCATGACAAAATCGTTTTAATACTTCCTAATTATTTTACTCTAAATTGTTTACACATTCCTTGAACTGCTCGCCACGGTCCTCGTAACTCTTGAACAGGTCGAAACTGGCGCAGCAGGGCGACAGCAGCACTGTGCTGCCGTCTTTGGCAAGCGCGTGGCATTTCTCTACGCACTCAGCCATGCTGTGGGCGTCCTCAATCACGGGCACTTTGCCGTCGAAGAACGCGTGCAGCTTACTGTTGTCAACGCCAAGGCACACCATGGCGACAACTTTCTCCTTTACGAATTCCTCTATCTCGCTGTAGTCGTTGCCCTTGTCCTTACCGCCCAGGATTAGCACCACTGGGTCGGTCATACTCTCAAGGGCATACCATGTGGAGTTGACATTGGTGGCCTTAGAGTCGTTGATATATCTCACGCCGTTAAGCGTGCGCACAAACTCGAGGCGGTGTTCCACGGCCTCAAAGTTGGCGAGCGCTTTGCGGATATTTTCTTTCTTGATATCGAGCAAGGTGGCACTGATACCGGCAGCCATTGAGTTGTAGATGTTGTGAAGGCCTTTAAGCGCCAGTTCGCTGCTGGGCATCTCCCACTCATCGCCCTCAACGTTGAAGCACAGTGTGCCACCGCTCAGGTAGGCAGTGCACGACTTGTCGTCACGGGCACTGAAGGGGAAGAAGCGAGCCTCGCTCTGAATGTTCTTTAATTGAGCCGAGATAATGGGGTCATCCTCCCAATAAATGAAGGCATCTTCGCTAGTCTGGTTCTGCATGATGCGGAATTTGGCAGCGGCATAGTTCTCCATCTTGTAGTCGTAGCGGTCGAGGTGATCGGGAGTGATGTTGAGCATCACAGCAATGTTGGCGCGGAAGTCATACATATTGTCGAGCTGGAAACTGCTCAACTCAATGACATACACGTCGTGCTTCTCGGTAGCCACCTGCATAGCCAGACTTTTGCCGACATTACCGGCAAGACCCACATTCAGCCCTGCTTCCTTCAAGATGTGATAGGTGAGCAAGGTTGTGGTGGTCTTGCCGTTACTGCCGGTGATACAAACCATTTTAGCATCGGTATAACGTCCTGCAAACTCTATCTCAGATATCACAGGAATGTTTTTAGCCATCGCTTTGGCGATAAGCGGCGCTGTAAGGGGCACTCCAGGACTTTTTACTATCTCGTCGGCACCCAGCACCTTTTCCTCGGTGTGGTGGCCTTCTTCCCAAGCGATTTCCCACTTGTCGAGAATTTCCTTGTAGCGTGGAGCTATGGTTCCCATATCGGTGAGCCACACCTCCATACCCTTAACTTTGCCTAGCACAGCAGCTCCAACGCCGCTCTCTCCGCCTCCTATTACTACTAAACTTTTCATTTCTCTTTAAAACTCGTTTTTCTATGATGACTCTTTTTTTATATATCTCGTTTTATCTCTATTTTATCTCACTTTCAGTGTTATTATCGTCAATGCTGCCAATACGATGGTGAAAATCCAGAAGCGCAGTGTGATTTTTGATTCGT